>DRGP01000027.1 GCA_011050015.1 Leeuwenhoekiella sp.
CAACAAAATAATAACTTATCACCTTGGCGGCCTTAGTTTTGATTTACCTGAAGTTTTCCGAAGTTCGTCTGATTAGGGACTTGTTTCTCCGCTCTAATCTTTTCTGGCTGATCGGCGTCATTGTTACCCAGGTGATAAGTTATTATTTTGTTGCCCTCAATTACCGAGATGTTTTGCGCGTTAAGGACCTTGAGGTCGGCATAAGAGAGCTTTTTCCGGTTACTTTTGTCATCCAGTTTCTCAATCAAGCCCTGCCCTCTGCCGGTTTCTCGGGGCAGGCATTTTTTATCCACTACCTTAAAAAATTCGGGTTGACAGTGGCAGAAGGCATCGGACGGGCGCTTTTAGAATTGGCCACTTTGTATATGGCTTTCGGCGTATTCTTTATCGCTTCGGCAATTATGATGCTCCGAAATGGAATCTTGGGCCAGCATCCGGAAGCAAGGTTTTTTATTTACGCTTTTGTTTTTTTCGCGGTAATTGCCATTTCTTTATTTTTCATTTTGCAAAAAAGAAAGCGCGGCAAAATTGCCCGATGGATGATTAACAAAATGCACGGTTATTTTGAAAACCACCACAAAAATAAAAACGACAAAAATGGCAATGCGACAAACCATGCCGGCTATGTGGCAATGATAATAGACCAGTTCAAAAAGACATTTAACATCGGGGAACTTAGAAAAAGAGGCCGGCATTTCTGGCTGGCGTTTTTCTGGCAGAACATGATTTTACTAGCCAGTATTTTCACGTTGTATTTTTTGTCTTTTGCCGTTGATTCCAAAATCAGTTTTTCAGTAGCGTTTATCACTTTTACCCTGACCAAGTTTTTATCCATGATTGCTTTCGTTCCGGGCGGGCTTGGTGTTTTTGAGGGCGGTATGACCTTAATTCTCATATCTTTCGGTGTGCCGGCCCAACCGGCATTTGCCATGACTCTACTTCTGCGCGCCTTCACCTTCTGGCTTCCCATGCCGGTTGGATGGATTTTGTATAAATGGATATTACATAGACAGGAGCTAGAACATCCGTATGAAGACCCGAGCACTTAATTTAAGTGCTCGGCCGAGCGCAAAATATTTTGCGCTCTGGTTTGTCGTCTAATAGTCAACAATAGCATTTGCTTTTGCGGGTCAAAAAAACTATACTAAATTATCTGTTTTTTAAAAATAAAAAGGAGCCGAAATGATTGCTGATAAATTGCTGATGAATGGTATGCCAGCTATTGATTTAGCTCAAACACTTTTTGAACAACATAAAATACTCTTGATGAAATTTGCTATTTATCAATGCGAGGAAAGGCCACACTTTGCCGAAACCAAAAAAAAGAACCCAAAAGCCAAACGGAGCGTAGCTGAAGCGTTACAGCACACCCCCGATTCCACCGAGCGGACTATTTTCGTTCAAAATCTTGAAGATTTTTCCAAAGTCAGAGAAAAAATGGCCAGTTTGCAGGAAATTAACCCTGAAAATGTCGAGATAGCCAGTTATCTAGAAAATAATGAAAAAAAGCCTAGGATTCACGAAGCGATGAAAGCCATATCACGAGTCGAGACCAGGAACGGTATATTCCATATTCCGTTTTTAGATTTAGATATTCCAGTAGACGAAGGCGGCGCTGCTTCAGCGCAAGAGGTTTTTATTGGTCTGGGTGTAAAAAGCGGTGCCATTATTAATAGTGGTGCGTCTTATCATGGTTGGGGTCTTGAACTGCTTAAGGACAATGATTGGCGTGACTTTATGGCACGGGCGCTTCTGCTTGATAGAATTGACCGCCGTTGGGTTGGCCATCGTTTAATTGACGGCCAAGCTAATATCCGCGTATCAGAAAAAAGAGGTAAAATTCCCAAAGTTGTTTACGCATTTTAACCGCACGAGATGCGGTTTTATTTTAGATTGAAACCCCAAGTTTTAGGACGAGGTTTTTGATTACTTCTTGTTGATGTTTTTTAGAAACCCAAAATTTGCCGATTCTAGCGCCGTCATGATCATCAGTGCCTATCGTCGCAAACAGGTGAAACCTGTCGGCTAATTTATAAAAGTATTTCATTTGCCGTTTTGGCCGGTAAGGCCGGAATAAAAACCATATCCGGCGTAGAGATAAGCGCTGACCAAGAAGGAGTTGGTTTGCATGTTTTAGGATTCGGGATAAATACCAAACATGCAAAGCTAACAAATCTTTTCAAAAAACAAGCGAATGAAAGAAAAAAAAGTTTTATTAAAACAGTTAATCTTTTCCAAAAAGCAGGGTTCGCGATAGACCAATATAAATTTAACAAATTAAAAAACGTCAAAACTGTCGTCAAACCCCATATTTTTGAGCTAATTTACGGAATCGCCGCAAATAGAGACTTGCTGTCACGCAATTTTTTATTCAAGGGCGGCAAAAAACCCATGGGTAAGTTTATTGAAAAATTCATGAGCTATCCCGGCCAACTCGGCTATGCAAGAAAACCAAGAATAAGCTGCCGCGAAGCAATACGTTTGATACATAAAAGCGGCGGCATCGCTATCTGGGCACATCCAGGAGTTGAAAAAGAAATAAAACCCGGCAATCTTCCTAAAATTCTAAAAAAACTCACGGCTTACGGTTTAGACGGTCTTGAAGCATTTTCTTCCGCACACACAAAACGGCAAATGAAATACTTTTATAAATTAGCC
>DRGP01000028.1 GCA_011050015.1 Leeuwenhoekiella sp.
AACCTGGGCATAGTGGAATACCGCGACTTTAAAACCTTTGTGGTTGCTGATATCCCTGGGATCATTGAAGGCGCTGCCGAAGGAAAAGGGCTGGGACACCGATTTTTAAGGCATATTGAGCGTAATTCTACCTTGCTTTTTATGATTCCAGCAGATGCGAAAGACATTGGAGAGCAATATAAAATATTGTTCAACGAACTTGAAAAATACAATCCTGAACTGTTGGATAAAGATCGGCTTATTGCGATTACTAAAAGCGATATGCTTGATGAAGAACTTAAAGCTGAATTAGCTGAAGAACTGGATGAGAATTTACCTATACCTTATCTGTTTATTTCTTCGGTAGCGCAAAAGGGACTTACTGAATTAAAGGACAAACTCTGGCAGATGCTGAATAAAAAAGACGCTACCGCTTGATTTTTCTTTAAAATTATTTAAAAGATAAGTAGACCCCTTGGGAGAAGCCGCGAAGTATGGGTTGGAGAGAGTTTTAGAATTTAAATCCGGCGTGTCAACGTAAAATTCACCAGTTCGATTGAATGCGTCATCCTGAATTTATTTCAGCATGACATTATACTTGTTTCCACTGATTATCCACTGATAATGAGAATCTGAAATAATCTCGAAAGCTGAGTTCGATGTAAAATAATCTTGTGTTGAAAATGGTCATTTCGAGTGATTTTTGCAAAAAATCGTATCGAGAAAGGTTATTTTCAATCAAAAATGAGGTTCTCGATACAAAATTCTTCCAGGATTTTACTCTGACACATTTTTCTTAGATCGAACTCAGGTTCGAAAGCTACCAGAACAGGTTGACAAATATTGACCGGTTTAGAGAGATTCTTTGTTCGTCAACTTTCTGTTTATTTAATTTATTCAAAACAATTAGATGTAGGAAAACTAATGCGCACTATTTTTCGTTATCTTTCCTTAAAGAGCAAGATGAAAAATACACTTTTATTGGTACTGTCTCTGGTGCTTGTTTCCTGCGGAAGCATGAACGTGGAGTATGACTATGATGAGCAGGCCAATTTTGATACCTTTAAAACCTACAATTATATAGCAGAAATGGAATCGGGTTTAAATCAGTTGGATCTTAACCGCCTGATGAAAGCGACCGATAGCATTTTACAAAGTCGCGGATACACACTAAGTGAAAATCCAGAGTTGCTCCTTGATGTGAGCAGTGATCAGTATGAGCAGGCTTCCAGCAATACCCTTGGCATCGGTGTTGGTGGCGGCGGTGGTAATGTGGGCGTAGGCGTAGGTGGCGGTATTCCCATTGGTGGGCGTGAACTGCACCAGACCATCACTATAAATCTTGTTAATGCACAAAAAGATGCTTTGATTTGGCAAGCGGTGAGTGATAGCAATATCAAATTAAAAACCAACCCACAGCAACGTCAGGCGTACTTTAATAAGCTAATGGAGAAGGTTTTTAAAAAGTTTCCGCCTAAATAGGTTAATTTTTAGGTGTTTTGACCGAAAATCGGATGAAAATGGCCAATTTTCTGCTTCTTTTGGCCAATTTTTATTCCCTATCTTCAATATCTACACGAATCCCTTGTGTGTGACCAGAAAATTCTGGCGCATACATACTCTCTATTAAGGTTGTCCCGTTGCTAAAGTTTCCGGCATTATTGGCGCGTACGGTATATTCCAATACAGAGGTGCCCTGTTGCAGTTCATCACAGAAAAAGTGGGTAGCAGCGTCTTTGGTGCTTTCATAATAGGCGGTACCATCCTGATATTTGTATTCAGAAAGCACATTTGTGGGCTCAAATCCGCTGGCGCGCATGTCTTTTAGGTGAATAAACTCCATTGTCGCATTGCTTTTTACAACCAAGCGCACTGTGATAAGATCGCCAACTTTTAAAGGAGTTTTTTCAGATATCTTTTTTAAAACCTTCCCGGCACCTTCATTTACATTGAGGTAAAGTTCTTTCTCAACGCGCAGCGGACTCTCATTGTGGGATTTGATCTTGTCTAGATTTTCAAAATACTGCCAGTATACACGACCATAACCGGCTGTGGTATTGTTGTTTTTCACCTTTATTTCCGCAAATTTTTGGTCAATTTCCTCTGCTTTCCAGTTCAATTTAAGATAACCGGTTCCTGCTTCTTTTCCGGTTTCTTGCATTTTAATAGTCTTGATAGTCTCGCCGCCCAGTTTTATAACTGTATTATCGGTGAGCGATAACCAGTCTTCTCCTTGCAGCAATAGTGCGTATGAAGCTTCAGTGGTCGCTTTTGTAGTGGACCAGCTATTGGTGCGTTTGTTCTGCAACAGCCAGATTTTGAGTTTTTCTACAGTTTTGGGATCATCTGCAATGGTTTCAAAGGCTTCAATGAGGAGCGCATGCGTTTCTATAGGCTCTTCATACCAGTGCCAGCCCGCGCGGTTGTCTTTCCAGTACATTCCGTTTGTGTCTGAGAGAACTGCTGTTTGTTTGAGATTTTCCAGTATTTTTTCCGCGAAAGCGGAATCGCCCATACGCTGTAGCACGAGTGAAAACAGCCCTTTTTCATATACCGAAAGCGAAGTCCAGTCTTCTTTCTGTGCGGATATAATTTTGTCAAAAAGCACTTTCATTTCCACCGAAGGCTTATTCTTCTCCAAAAAGAAACTTCGCGCGTATAGCGCGTGCAAATGGTCACGGTATTTATAAAAAGTGGTACTATCCTTATTCCTGCCCAGATACTTTCTTTCTTGTCGTAACAGCTCAGTATCTAGATAAGCTACGGCATCGTTAAGCATTTCATCGGCATTTACAGTAATGCCCAGTGTATTCAAATGCCCAAAACCGGCAACAATATGTCTGGTAATGTAATAATTGTCCCTACCACCAGAAAACCATGGGAATGCGCCAGAGTCGTTCTGTTTTTGTTTTAGGGAAGCAAGCGCCTCTTTTTGCCCTGTGGCCAGTTTTTGAAGCTCAAAGAGCTGTGCGATCCTGGCCTTTTTTTCCGTTTCAGATTGTGCATCACGCAGCCACGGTGTTTCTGCGATGATAAGTGATTTGAGTTCGTCGTTCTTTTCAAGGTTGGATTTTAACGTCTCATTTTCTTGCCAGGACTCAAAAACTTCTTTGATTTTAGGTTGGCTGTTCACTATATGTGCACCCAAGCTATTGGCATACAGTCTGGCAAAAACCTGCTCTGCACATTCATAGGGAAATTCCATTAAATAGGGGAGTGCCTGTATCGCGTACCAAGCGGGATTTGAAGTGTATTCTAAAGTAAACTGATGGTTTTTTAAGGTCTGGGAATCGTTATTTTTAAAATTGGTAAAAGTGACATCTTCAGTCGTTCCGGCACGTACAAAAAGCGGGATAGATTCTGTCACCAACATACGGTTGCTCAAAACCGGCAGGATATTCTCTTCACCGTCACTAAAATTTCCTGCCTTTGCCAGAACGCGATAGGTTACGGCGGATATATTTTCTGGAATAGTGAGCTGCCAACTTACGACAGCACTGTTTTTTGATTTTATGGCAAAATTTTGACTTGTATTTCCCATGTGGAGTAAGCTGTCTATGGGTTGCATCGTGGTGGCGTCAAAAAGTTGAAGGATGGCCACGCCGGTCATGGGCGCGTTTGTAAGGTTGGACACTTTCGCCTGAAAAGTGATCGTGTCGCCCTCACGTAAAAATCGCGGTGCATTCGGTGTAATACTCAGGTCTTTCTGGGTCACCACTTGGGCGGTATACGTACCTGTGACGTAATTTTCATCGTGGGCCAGCATATCGAATTTCCAGCGGGTTAGGGCTTCGGGTGAGGTGAAATTAAAGGATAAAACCCCATCTTTATCGGTTTTTAAATTCGGGAGGAAAAATGCAGTCTCGTCCAGGTTTTTGCGTGCTTCCACTTGCGTTAGTTCTTGCAGGCCTTTTTTAGTGGTGATAATTACTGCGCCGTTAGCGGCCTGCGCGCCATAAATTGCGGTCGCTTCTGCCTTTTCTAAAACATTGATGGAGCTGATTTCCGAAGGTGATAGCGTTAAGGGTGTGCCGCTCTCATAAATTTCACCATCTATAATGTATAATGGGGGATTTGCACTGTCTACAGAACTTGTACCGCGTATGGTTATTGCCCCTCCGTCTGTGATCTGGACTCCAGCAACATTTCCTTGTAATAATTGATTTGGTGAAGGGGCGGCTGACGCTTCAGCTTTCATTTCAGCTACACCATAGCCCACTGTAACTACTTCTTCCAAGGCTTGCTGATCTTCTTCCATCATGATGAACAGATTTTTACCTGGCTGAACTTTGATCTCAAGCTGTATGTAGCCTAAGTAATTAAAAACTAAATAATCACCTTCTTCGACGTTCAGCCCGAAATCACCATCAAAATTGGTTTCCGTGCCTTTTTTTGTTTTTTTGATAATTACGGAGACTCCGGGTATCGGGTCGCCATTTTCATCTGTCACTTTTCCGCGCGTGTTGCCGGTAAGTGGTTTGGCTTTTAAGTGTTCCTGTTTCTTATTATCCAGGTAGTTTCTATATTGGTAACTATTCACCTGGTCAAAGGTGAAACCAAAGAGGTTCAGGGTATCAAAAGCATTAAAGAAACCGGGCACTTGGCGGTAACTATAAAAAGTTTTACGTAAATTCTCAATAGTCCCAAGGGTATAGCTGTCAAAGCTTGGGAAATCAACATGGCTATAAAATGCAGCATCGCTGTTCCAGGAATGCGGTGTAAATTGATCGAGCGAAGCATCATACATTGAAGCAAGGATTTCAGTTTCGGGAACTTCGTTGTTTTCGTTTTTTAAGCTGAAACTCCACTGCTCATCGAGACCGGGCTGTAGTTTATCTCGGAAGGTTTTGGTCTTAAAAACCAGCATTTTCTCTTTCGTTTTAAGCGAAATAACCTCATTTTCAGCTATAAAAGAGCCGTTTTTAACCCCAAAAACGGAGATTTTCAGTTTATTGGAAACCGAATCATCCACTGGGATTTTAACCGAACTTTTTCCATCTACTTTGATTTGCTTAAAGAAGATACGCTTATCTCCATCAAACGCCAAAATATTGAGGTTGAGCGCTTGATAGGCCGTATGTATGATCACTTCGGCAAACCCGTCTTTTCTAAAATCAGTATTGGAGATGCGGTAAGAAAACGGCTCATTATCCGGAAGATAATTGTCATTTTTTGCAGTTACGGTAAACTGTTTGTTTACGGTTGCAGTAAGGCTATCGCTTTGCAGATCTACCTCGGCCCTATACACACCACTTTTCCAAGAAGCATCGGTCATTATGCTTCTGTTGAAGGTTCCGTCTGTTTCAAAAAGGGAAGTATAGACCAAAGTCCCTTTCTCCCAATTTTCCTTTTGATTCTCATTCTCGTAGGGCTCATGGGGAAATAATTTTATAAATTCATCTTCTGGGATCTGCTGGATTTCGGGCGCAGCCCACAAACGTTCGTGTAGGATTCGATCTGGCGCTTTCAGTTTATAAATACGCAGCGTTCCCATACTTTTTATGGGATTATCATTGAGGTTTAGCGCCTGCAATTTTACTGAAATGGAATCACCCTGCTCCATATTTTGCGGTAAATCTAGCGTTGCGATGAGGTTTTGCGTGCCCATTTTAATGCTGGTGGAAGCTTCGCGCGTTTCACCGTTCACATCGGTTACGGTCGCGGTTATGCTGTATTCATAAACCAGATTTTGGTCGTTTGTAAGCGATTTATCGATCGAGACCAAAAAGGGGATCTTGAAGTTTCCATTTGTATCTGTGGTCGTGGTGTCATAGGCGATCTGGGTGCGGCCAGAATTTTTGCTGCGCCACCAGGTTTTATAATAGCTAGATCGGTAAACTTCGTAGGTTACCGCGGTCTGAGCGAGTTTTGCGCCTAAAAATGAATTGGCGGTTCCGGCAATGTTCACGCTGTCGCCGGGATTGTACGCTTTTTTGACCGTATCAAAAACCACCTCAAAAGTTGGTCGTTTGTATTCTTCCACCTTAAAACCCACTTCGCTGTATACATAACTTTCTTGATCAGCAAGCTCCTGCCAGAATGGGCTTAAGGTATCGGCATCGTCTTCTTCAGCAGTAATCGAAAAACTACCTGTGAGTCCACCTTTCGGCAGGGTAAATTCGCTGGAAACAGACCCAAATTCGTTAGTCTTTAACCGAAAATCTTGAATTTCTTCCCCATTTGCATTTTCAACACTAATGGTTATGTATTCATTGGGAACAACTTCGGTTTTATCGTTTTCCCGTTTTAATAAAATCCCTTTAAAATAGACTTTTTGACCGGGGCGATAGATCGAACGATCAAGAAAAAGCAAGGTTTTGGCTTTGAGCTGTTCATTTCTGGTATTGTTGTCATAATAATAACGGTAACCACCAGAAAAATAAGTGCGCAGCGTATCGCCATCTTTTATCGCGGTCACATAGCTGATATTGTCATTATTGTTGTTTCGGCTGATTTGAGCAAAACCTTGATCATCGGTAATTTTTTGATTCTGTAGGTGATCTTTATAATTATAAAAGCGTAGAGAAGCATTTTCAACGGGAGCGCCCGTATTTCGGTTTAAAACCTGTGCTTGGATGGAGTTGTTATAGACTGTGCCATTTATACTAAGGTTTGTGATTTGTGTAGTGCCATAACTAAATTCATTCTTATCCAATCCATTTGCCGGACTTACGGAAACCAGATAGGCCCCTTTTTCTAGAGCAGGCAGGACAAGTTCTGTACTATGCTGGTTGTGATCTTGGGCTTTAGGTAAAATTGTTTTTTTAGTATAAAAACTGGTATTTATAATGCTATTTTTAAGCCATTTTATGTTATCGTCATTATTGCGGTACGGAAAATAATCGTTGTCAAAATTCTGAGCTACACGAGCAATACTAACCACAGCGGTGTCCATATTTTTATATTCGAGATATAGCCGGTTCGCGATATTGGGAGCAGCATACGCCGCAATCTTGACATCAATGGACAATTCATTGATGACATCGAGCAATTGCGCACAGCGCTGGGCCACATCGCTAGCAGGAAATTCGTTTAGGATTTCCTCACATAAAACGACCGCTTTTGTATTTAAATTTGGGTTTTTGAGGTGGTTTTCGTGATCTTTTTCGATTGCTCTTTTGCGGTAAGCGAGGGCAAGATGATATTTTATGAGTCCGTTTATTTTGTATCCTTTATAGGCATTCATTAACATATTCAGGCGGTTTATATATAACTTCCAAGCCGTATCTGTGTTCAAATATTCGGCTGCAAAATTATAACGCTTGAGTTGGGCAAAAACAAATGCGGCGGGATCCTTGTCGCTAGTATGTAAACGCTCCAGATTTTGATAAATGCGCAACACGTTTACCTTAGAATACAGACTATCCGGACTTTTGAATTTAAATTTTTGAAATTCTGACGATGGCGCAAAGAGGTCGTTTGCCGTAGGAGAAAAAATCTGCTCGGGGCGGGTCACCCCATAAAAATCGGTTTCAGAAAAACGGAGGGCATTATGGGCAAGTAAATCATATAAGGTAGGTCTATAATCACGTGCGAGAGGCATGGCATCTATTAAAAGCAAGTGTTTTTCAATCGTAATTTTTACCAAATCCCGCTCTCGTTTTAACGCATGCTGATAACTCATTCTGATCTCACCCAACAGATAGTGTATGGACCATGTTTCCAGATCGTTTTTATCTGGATCTTCAATTGCTTTGCGGTTACTCATTTGCCACTGGTTTTCCTCATAATAGGCATTTAAAAATTGCGCCTTGTAGGTTTCCAGAATCGCGTTGCATGGAAAGGGGATTTCTGTGATGGTCTGATTTACTTCCTTTAAAATTTTATTTTTTGCCCCTTCCTGTGTGATTTGAATAAACTTCCAGCGGAAAAGTTGCCCTTTGAGATAATTATCGTAGTCCTTTTTGCGTTGAGCTTTTGTCATGAGGGCGTCTGTCTCTTTAAGCGCATCTCGCACTAGTCCGTTTACTTCTAGGGAGTCGATGATTTTCCAGTCTTTTTGGTATTTTTGGTCTTGTGCAAAAAGATGTTGCAGCGAAAACGTCAAGAGAATAAAAATGAAAAAATTACGTATATCCATTAAGCGTTGTATGAATTAGGAACAGAAAAGCACGTTACAATATAAAAAAACTGCGGTAAAACTGGCTTGTTTTTTGTTTAGCTTTGACGCGACCCTATCGATTGATTATGAAAAACGTACTTATCCTGCTTTTACTTCCGTTCTGTGCTATAGCGCAAATTTCCACATTCAATAAGGCAGAAAATTTGTTTAACCAGAATAAATTTGACCAAGCCCAGCCTCTTTTTCAGGAGTACTTAGAAACCCATCCCGAAAATGAAAAAACCCGAGAATATTTGGGGGATATCGCTTCTTATAATAAGAATTGGGATACTGCAATCGATTTTTATGAAAACCTGAGCCAGGAAAACGAAAAAAACGCCAATTATCATTTTAAATATGGCGGTGCGCTGGGCATGAAAGCTCTGGCCATAAGCCGTATACGTGCGCTGACTTATATAGGGGATATTAAAGAACAGTTTACCACTGCCGCAGAGCTTGATCCCAATCACATAGAAACCCGCTGGGCACTTATTGAACTTTATCTGCAGTTGCCCGGTATTTTGGGCGGAAGCACCTCAAAGGCTGAAAAATATGCCGAAGAACTTCAAAAAATATCGGCCGTGGATGGTTATTTATCAAAAGGGTATATTGAAGAATATAACAACAATGAGAAGGCGGCCGAAAAATACTATAAACAAGCCATAGGGATAGGAGGTTCTCCCCATACCTATGAAAAACTCACCAGCCTGTACGAAAAAAACAACCAGCCCGAAGCAGCCATAAAAAATGCCGAAAAATCACTAGAGCTGCATCAGCGTAACCAGCTCAATTATCAAATAGGTAAAATTGCTGCCGAGTATGATATGGAACCTCAATTGGGTATTGCCTGTTTAAAAAGTTATATAGAAAATCACAGTTATAAAGATGGCGTTCCCACACACTGGGCATATTACCGTTTGGCGCAGATTTACAGGAACCTTGGTGATAAAAAACAAGCTTTAGAATGTATAGATAAGGCCATTGCGACAAGTTCTAATTTTGAAGAGGCCATTGCAATCAGGGCAGATATACGGGATCTTTAAATCAAAAATCCATTCTTTTTTCTGAATTTTGTTGAAAAGGGATAATGAACTATTTTAATAGTATTTAATGGTCATAGCCCTATAAATAAATCATCCTACAAAAAATCCCAATGCGCATACATTTTATAGCGATAGGCGGCAGCGCCATGCACAACCTGGCTTTGACTCTTCACGACAAGGGCGAAGAGGTGACCGGAAGCGACGATGCCATCTATGAGCCCTCCAGATCAAGACTTTCTAAAAAAGGACTTTTACCCGAAGAGATGGGCTGGTTTCCACAAAAAATAAACAAGGAACTGGATGCGGTCATTCTAGGCATGCATGCCAAGGCAGACAATCCAGAGCTTATACAAGCGCAAAATTCAGGTATAAAAATATACTCGTATCCCGAGTTTATTTACGAGCAATCTAAAGATAAGACCCGTGTGGTGATAGGCGGTTCGCACGGTAAGACCACAATTACTTCCATGATTTTACATGTGCTGCATTATCACGACCGTGCGGTAGATTTTCTGGTGGGCGCGCAGCTACAGGGTTTTGACAATATGGTACACCTTACTGAAGAAAATGATTTTATCCTTCTGGAAGGGGATGAATATTTATCTTCACCTATAGATAAACGCCCTAAATTTCACTTGTATAAGCCGAATATCGCTTTGCTCAGCGGGATCGCCTGGGATCATATCAATGTTTTTCCTACCTATGAAAACTATGTGGAGCAGTTTGAAATTTTTGCTGAATCAATCGCCCATGGAGGGATATTGGTTTACAATGAAGAAGACCTCGAAGTAAAACGAATTGCCGAAGCCGCTCAGGCACCCACCCGAAAACATCCCTACCACACTCCAGAATATACCGTAGAAAACGGAAAAACGCTGTTGGAAACTCCAGAAGGACCGATGCCCATATCAGTTTTTGGTGCACACAATTTAAATAATCTGGCCGGTGCCAAATGGATCTGCCAGCACATGGGGGTAGATGAAGATGATTTTTATGAAGCCGTCGCCAGTTTTGAGGGTGCTGCAAAAAGACTGGAAAAAATAGGTGAAACCGCCGAAAATATAGCTTTTAAAGATTTCGCCCATTCCCCCAGTAAGGTGAAAGCGACTACAGAAGCGGTAAAATCGCAGTTTCCTGACCGAAAATTGATTGCCTGTCTTGAGCTACACACCTACAGCAGCCTGAATGCAGAATTTTTAAATCAATACAAAGGCACGCTTGATGCTGCGGAAGAAGCCGTCGTGTTTTATTCGCCAGAGGCGGTTAGCATTAAAAAGCTGAAACATATTAGCAAAGAGCAGATTGCAAATGCCTTTGAACGTGACGATCTGATCATTTTTACTGAACCAGAGGAATTTAAAAAGTATCTTTTTCAGCGAGAATTAAATAATACCGCACTGTTATTAATGAGCAGTGGTAATTATGGCGGACTTGATTTTGACCAGGTGCAGAGAATTCTGTAAAATGTATTTTGTATATCGTGATAATTGCAATTCCAAACCTCACAGATACTGTGTTTAAAAACAATTAAATTCGGTCTTTTTCTATAAATTTGATTTTCAAAGAAATCACTTTATGTGATTATCTACCGAGGGAGGGCAACCTCCCTTTTTCTTTTTTCTCCCTGCCACTGGTGATTAGG
>DRGP01000029.1 GCA_011050015.1 Leeuwenhoekiella sp.
AAGGCAACGTTTTACTATTGATGCCCAAAAATACCAGTATGAGCGCAGCGCCTATAAATAAATTTACCGGCTCTGAAACTAATGTGATTAACAAATCTTTGATTTTTGTAGCATTGCTTCGCTGGGTCTGTTTGTTGAGCGCGTAATACCAGCGCATGGCCACTACGTAGAGAATGAGCAGAACAAATACTTTATTACCGAGATCTGCCATAGCTGCTTTGGCCAGATAATCATCCCCCAGAAATTCAAGAATAAATGGAAAACAGGAAAGACCGGGAGCCAATGAAGGTATTAAGATTCTGGCCGTTCTGTATTTAGGGCTGTTTTTTGGGCATCAATAGTAAAACGTTGCCTTTTGTAGTAGGGGAAACCATGCAGCGGCTAAGCCTTATGATGACGCCACTGGTGCTTCTTTTTATAGGTCTGGCGGTAAATATCAGAAAGAAACAGTTTTTTCAGATTTTGGCCATGCTATCCCTACGGGCAGGCTTTGTTGTATTCTTGGCAACCATTCTCATCGCAACTACCGGATTGAGTGCTTCTAAAGATATCCTATTGCTATTGGCTTTTTCCCTTAGTGCTTGTAGTTTCTGGCCTTTTGCTCATATTGCTGCTGTAGGAAGTCTGGAAGAAAACGTAATAAAAAAGAAACGCACGTTTAACGCTGATTTTGCTATTGGTATTTTGGCGCTTTCCTTTCCGTTTTCGGTGGTGGTCATTTTGGGCGTACTTTCCAGCGGAACAGTATTCACTTCCATGACCAATCTTTTGCTTCTAGCTCTGGGGCTTACACTCCCGGGTATGACCTACATCGCATTCAATTACCTCACAAAAATGAGCTTAAACGGCAAAAAATCGGCTAAAACCGCTTATAATTTACCTGTCAACGAACGTTCCTGAATTCTAGAAAAAAAGTAAAACAATAAAAAAGGCCTGAAAAATCGAATTTTTCAGGCCTTTTTTGGTTCAAATAAGTACTATTTACACCGTTTTTGTTTTCTTCTTCAGGAGATAGTGATCCAGTGAATATTTACCGGGTCCTGTAATTAGTAAAAGTACATAGCACACCGCATAAAGCGTAGGCAACTCTTGCCTTGCCCAGCCATCGGGTACATGCACGATAAGCACGGCAACAAGCATGGTTATAAGTAATGGAATGGAAGCCAACCGCGTACCCAAGCCTATAATCAGTAATATAGAACAGATAAATTCAGCAAATACGGCCAGCGCCAAGCTTGCGGTCATGCCCAAACCTATGGGGTCCATAAAAACGATTTCAGCATCGCCAAAAAGTTGCAATAATTTGGGGACACCGTGTACCAGCATCATAATGGAAATGATCACTCTAAAAAACAAAAGCGCAGCATCTGTCGCTTTAAGATTAAGGTTAGTTTTGTAAGTCATATATATCTTTTTAAGTTTATTACTATTGAAAATTAAGCTTTTGGATCGAGAATGCGGTCTATGCGCTCATTAAGATCTTGAAGGTGAATGCTGCTCATGTTGTCACCGGTTCGGTTTACGGCCCTTGCGGTGAGTGTTTGCAAGGTCTTGAGATCATGCCGCACCACCGCCCTGATATCTGACTGGCTCACGTCAACATCGGTTGCGTTTCTGCCTTCCTGCTCGTGGGTCATCAAGTACTCTAAACGATCTATATAAGCACGTTGTAGATTTCTGCGGTATGTATCTATTTTATTACCGCCATTTAGTTCGCTAAAAATACCGGTACGCAGGTCATCCATCATTTCGGCCAGTCCATACGCTTCTTTAGCTGTATTCAAGGTTTCATTTTCTATCATCCTTGCCATACGTCCAAAATCAAGCAGATTGTTCAGCGTTCTTACCTGAACACCGCGTATGCGTTCCAGATTACCGTCATGCTCAATCTTATTGAGAATGTTTTGGTCAATCATCCAGCTGGGCGTAGTAAATAGTTCATCCTGTAAAAAGGTAATACTCCCTTTTTGGCGTTCTTTCGCTACCGGCGTATATACGGCACCTTCCTGATCATAGGTTTTATTATACTCATAAACACCACCCACATTATTTGAAACATGGCCCATATACCGGTTATACTGACTCAAAACCTGCCCGTATAAGGTGGAGAGATCATCATAGTTCTTTCCATCTTCTTTTGTCCAGGTAATCAGGTTGGGTACGATACGTTTTAGATTTGCAATACCATACAGGCTTGCTTTTACCGCATCATCGCCCAGATCTTCGGTTTGTGAACTGGGATCTACGATATCGCGCTGCTGGCTGCCAAAACGGTACATGGGATCGCCGGCATGTTCCAGTATCCAAGCGTCCAACGTATCTTTTTCGCCTTCGGCGGAAGTACTTAAAATAGGTTTATACCCCCATTTAATGGCATATTTGTCATAAATACCGATGTTGGGCATTAACGCCACCCCTTTATCTTCGGGCTGCGCGACATAATTGAAACGCGCATAATCCATTATAGAAGGTGCTGTACCGTACTTTTTAGTAAATGAAGCAGAGCGCAACGAGTCAACAGGATATGCCACGCTGCTTCCCATATTATGTGGTAAACCCAAGGTATGCCCCACTTCATGCGAAGACACAAACCGAATCAAACGGCCCATAATCTCATCTTTAAAAGCAACTCCCCGCGCCTCTTCATTGATGGCAGCGGTCTGTACAAAATACCAGTTGCGCAACAAGGTCATCACATTATGGTACCAGTTAATATCTGATTCCAGAATTTCACCACTACGCGGATCGCTCACGTGCGGCCCATTCGCATTGGGAATTGGCGAAGCCAGATAGCGTACGGTGGAATAACGGGCATCTTCTGGCGACCAATCTGGGTCTTCTTCTACCGTGGGAGCCTCTTTAGCGATGATCGCATTTTTAAAACCAGCAGCTTCAAAAGCAACTTGCCAATCTTCTATACCTTGTTTAATAAAGGGTCTCCACTTTTTGGGCGTGGCGCGGTCTATATAATATATAATCTGTTTTTTGGGCTCCACAAGTTCGCCAGATTTGTATTTGGCCATATCCTCCTCTTTCACTTCCAGTCTCCAGCGATCCAGATATTTTATCGTTTTGCTCTCTTGTGCATTGAGGCCATAATCTACCTGCCCACGGGCAAACCAACCTACACGCTGGTCATAATAGCGGCGGCGCATGGGTTCTTTGGGTAATAAAATCATAGAGTTGCTCATTTCTACCGAAATGGACCCCACGCTCTCATTGCTGGGCGGCTCTTTGGCCTTATAGGTTTTTACATGGCGAGACTCAATGTTTATAGGGTAACTTTTCAGGCTTTCTATATAACTGCGATCGCCATCTACACTCGATATCTTGTAACGTTCCCGGTAATAACCAGGGATTCCCAGCGGTTGTACATCATCTTCATATAATTTATTCACCTGAATCACTGTGCTGGTGGAATCTTTGCCAAATGCCTTAATATCAAAAGCGAACAAAACAGGATCAAAATTCGAGTTTTTTACGGCCTCATGAATGGGAAGGGAATCGGCAGCAAACGTCTCATAAGAAACCACCCGCAAAAGGACTTTTTTCGATCTTTTTTCCCAGCGTAAAACCTGAGTATTGGTCTTACCACCACCAAAACCAATTTCTGAAGCGGTCTTTGCGATACGCGTAACCATGAGCATATCCCGGTTAAAGAGGCTGTCTGGGATTTCATAAAAATAGTCATCATTAACGGTATGCACGGCAAAAAGACCGGAGTCTGTCACCGCTTCTTTAGTTATAACTTTATCGTAAGGTTTAATGCTTTTTTTTGCGTCTTCTTTTTTTTCGGTTCCTGTAGAAGCATCCCCAGAATTTGATTTTTTTAAGCTGGAGCAGGAAATAATAATACAAGTAGAAAGTGCCAGTAACGGCCAGTAGTACTTTTTTGTTTTCATGAATACAATTTAATTAGGGTGAAATTTAACCCAATTATTTTGAATTATTTCCTTAAACCTCATTTCAACTAAAGTATTAACTTGCACTCATGGGATATTTTAGGCTTTTTAAGTTACTACCGGTTATTTTTTTAATGGTCATAAATAACGCTGCACAAGCTCAAAACAGTGTAGATACCACAAAAAATGGCGCCCCAAAACTGCCAGAAAAAGATCCTACCATAGCTGAAAAAGGCACGTATTCTAAAAATTCTATACAAGAATATAACGATGCGTATTATGTGATTAACAGGCTCAACAAAAGCATCGGCCTGCCAGATAATAGCATAAACCTACAAACGCCACAAGCGACCCTAGAACATTTTATTATAAGTTGTAGAAATAAAGATTATGTAGCTGCCTCTAAGGCACTCAACTTAAATCTAATGCCCGATAATATAACCCAGGAACAGGCAGCCACCTTGGCCGAAAAGTTATATTTTGTACTGGAGCAGCGCAATAATATAGAGTGGAACTCCCTAGCAGACCGACCTGACGGGCAAACCGATTTTAGCACCTCTACAAACAAAGCTATTGCTGGTAAACCACGGCGCAGTATTGCCTTTGGCGAAATGGAGGTAGACGGTCGCGATGTAGTTTTACGTTTACAACGTGTTAAATATAAAGACTATGGAGCTTTCTGGACGATCTCACCAAATACCGTTGAAAATATCGACGCCCTTTATGCCATTTACGGGCCCCGCAAACTGGATCGTATGATGCCCGGATGGGCAAGACTGCGTTTCTGGGGAATGCCGATATGGAAATTTATAGGTATGATCATCCTTATCATTTTATCTTATTTTATAGGAAAAATGAGTACCCTTTTATTTCAGCGTTTGTTTAAAAAAACAGGGCGCAAATGGATGCATACTATTACTAAAAAACTGGCAAAACCGGCAGGTTTTGCATTAGGGGTTCTATTTTTCTACATCCTTTTGAATAATTTAATTTCTTTTGCCGGGCCGTTTGCAGAAACGCTTTACGCCATTTTGCTCATTATAGTAATAAGCGCCATTACGTGGTTTATTATGCGTTTTATTGATTCATTTATGGTCTATGTGGCGGAAAATAAAATAGGCGATGTCACAGAAGAAGAAAACGCAGATGCACGATTAAAGCTCACCTATATTTCTGTGGCCCGGCGCCTGGTCACTTTTATTGTTATCATCACGGCTGGTTCTATCATATTGTCGCAATTTAGATCTTTAGAAAAACTAGGGGTTTCTTTAATAGCGTCGGCAGGGCTTGCCACCATTGTGCTGGGTGTTGCCGCACAGAGTACACTGGGTAATATCATTGCCGGGATTCAGATTGCAATTACACGACCGGCGCGCATAGGCGATGTTGTAATCATGGAAGATGAGTGGGGCTATGTAGAAGATATACGTTTTACATATATGGTGGTACGCACCTGGGATCAGCGCAGGCTCGTGGTTCCGCTAAAAAAAATAATAAGTGAAACTTTTGAAAACTGGTCTATGACCAGCGCACACCAAGTACGCCCCATCGTGCTTTATGCAGATTATAGAATAGATGTTTCTAAGGTGCGCGATAAGTTTAAAGAATTGCTTGAGGATTCTGAGCTGTGGGATAAAAAACAGCAACCCGTCGTGCAGGTAACCGAGATGACTGAAGATGCTATAAAATTAAGAGCGCTGTGCAGTGCAAAAGATCCACAGGATACGTGGGACCTTCATTGCGAGCTTCAGGAGAAACTTGTGCATTATATAAGTACCCTGGAAGATGGCGTACACCTTACAAAATCAAGATTATTGATTCAAAATCGGTCTGAAAGGGCTGAAAATCCAAATTAACCACCTTTTATTGAACTTTTTCTTTTTCTGCTTAAGCGAAAAAATTTATAAAAATCGGTCATTTTCAGCTTAAAATTAGCAATTTTTGACCATAGAACAGAAGTTTTCAAAGCATCGGAATAAGATAACAATCACTTCCTTATTTTTTGTTTTTTTATGACAAATGGTGTAAACCAGTCCCAGGTGACCCCAACTGATAATCGGGGAAAATTATCTACAAAACGGTAATTATAATCATCAAAACCGAAAGAAAATTCGGCAAAAAAACCAAAATCATTATCCCAGGGATAAATAATACCTCGACTTTCAGAACGGTAAGATTCAGCTGAAGGATGTGAACCAAAGTGCAGGTAAACCTCCTGCTCTAATGAAAACCGCGCCTTCTTTAAATAGCCTGTATAACCATACATCATTTCCAGTTGATGTCGCCCATAAATAGCTATATCATTGGGATTATAGCCGCCAAAGTCAAAAACCCCCATAAAACGGTTGTGATACAGTTGATAGGCAAGTGTGAACGAATGAATCTTCGTGGGTTTTGAAATACTGTCAAAAAGGTTAATTCTGTAATTCAAGCTAAAACGTGTCACATTTGTCGAAAAATTACCTGTTGCCCTGTTTAAGAGCGCAGCGAGATCAGTATCATCTGTAATCGCATCATAGGCAGCGTTCCCGCCATCAGTACCTTCTTCAAATTCGGTAGAAAATGCAGCCCCTGTTTGGCCATTCGAGTAGTGTCCGGTTTCAAAAGCAGCCGTAAAAAAGTTATTGTTCTTTGTACTCAAAATGCGCTGCCAACCTAAAAAAGCCTTGTAGCTAGGGGTTTTTACCGGCTTAGAGTTTTCATTATACAATCTCAACTGGGGCTGCAGGCTGATGTAAATAGCATCGCCAGGTGTAATCGTATCTTTGCTCAAAGCTTCCCGGATATCGTTATAAATACCGTAATAAACCACCGGCTTTGCGTCAAAAACGATGTTTTCGTAAGGGTTATTCCCCACGCCACCGGAAAGGTAAGGGCGCTTGGCGATAGGATAGTAATCCTTAAAACCGCTATCGTCGCTGTTTATCTGGCCAAACATCCTACACGGAAGAAAAACAAATAAGGCCAATGCAATAAAAGATACATAATAAGGTTTTCTCAAAAAAATAGCTTTTAGGTTAAAAAATCAACTTCCTAGGGGTATATACGCGGAGTTTGATTCGAAAATAATTCTTCAATTTCGACCCAAAGAGTCGGGGAATAAGTTCCTCTAGTGGGATTTAGGCAAATTTACCACAAAGCTTTAAAAAACCCGCTACTGGGCGGGCTTTGCTTTTATTAAAAATAAAGGAAGAGGTTTATCAATCTTAGCGTCTCAGATTAACACATGTTTTTAATCGTTTTGAGCTATCTAGCGATATTTATAGCGCGGGTTTCCCTGATAACGGTCACTTTCACCTGTCCCGGATAAGTCATATCCGTCTGTATTTTCTGTGATATCTCAAAGGAAAGCGCAGAAGCCTTATCATCATTTACCCGCTCACTTTCTACAATGACCCGTAGCTCGCGACCTGCTTGTATGGCATAGGCTTTTTTAACACCCTGAAAACCAAAGGCAATATTTTCAAGATCTTTAAGGCGCTGTATATAAGAATCCAGAACCTGCCTTCTGGCTCCTGGCCTTGCCCCACTGATAGCATCACATACCTGCACAATGGGTGCGAGCAAGGTTTTCATTTCGATCTCGTCGTGGTGCGCTCCTATAGCGTTGCAAACTTCAGGTTTCTCCCCGTTTTTCTCGGCCCATTCCATTCCTAAAAGAGCGTGTGGCATTTCGGTCTCGGTTTCTGGTACTTTACCTATATCGTGCAACAGTCCGGCGCGTTTGGCCAGTTTGGGGTTTACACCAAGTTCCGCGGCCATCACCGAACATAATTTAGCTACTTCCCTACTGTGCTGCAGCAAGTTTTGGCCATAAGAAGATCTATATTTCATGCGACCCACCGCTTTGATCAATTCTGGGTGTAAGCCATGAATACCTAAATCAATTACGGTGCGCTTTCCTACTTCAACGATTTCCTGCTCTATCTGTTTACTTGTTTTTTGCACCACCTCTTCAATACGTGCAGGATGGATACGACCATCTGTAACCAGTTTATGTAGAGACAGCCGTGCCACTTCACGGCGTACGCTATCAAAGCAGGATAAGATAATAGCTTCCGGGGTATCGTCAACAATAATCTCAACGCCGGTGGCGGCTTCGATGGCACGTATATTTCGCCCTTCGCGGCCTATGATCCTACCTTTTACATCATCGCTTTCCAAGTTAAAAACCGAAACGCAATTCTCAACGGCTTCCTCAGTACCTATACGTTGTATCGTGTTTATAATTATCTTTTTGGCTTCCTGTTCCGCGGTCATTTTTGCTTCCTCCACAGAATTCTGAATAAAAGCCATAGCATCTGTACGTGCTTGGTCTTTTAAGGATTCAACGAGTTGCTGTTTGGCCTCTTCAACAGGTAGCCCAGAAATAACCTCGAGTTGCTGTATTTTGCTCTGGTGCAGTTTATCTATATCAACCTTACGCTTTTCTAGATATTCAACACGGGTAGTATAGTCTTTTAACTTATCCTCGTACTCTGTTGTAAGTTTTTTATTCTTTGCGATATCACCGCCCAGTTGTGATTCTTTGTCCTTGATGCGTTTTTCGGCATCATTGATTTTCTTATCACGTGAGACAATCACTTTCTCATGCTCAGATTTAAGTTCTATGAATTTTTCTTTGGCCTGAAGAATTTTATCTTTTTTAATGGATTCTCCTTCCTTATTAGCCTCTTTAAGGATGGTTTGAGCTTCTTCCCTGGATTTGGTGACCATTTGGGAGGCGTGGTTACGCTCTAGTAATTTAGCGGTTAAAAAGCCTATGAAAAGCGCAATGACCGCGACTATGAACAAGAGTATGTAAAAATTGGTTTCCATGAAGTATATATATAAAAAAAGCCTACATCGGTCTGGATTTGAATAAACTCCTTTAAAGATAATCATAGGGCTAATGGACTGATCAAACTTCCGTGGTCCCAATAAATATCGGGAACGGCATGTTTTAACAACCCTAACTCACCCTTCTTAAAGAATATGTGTTGAGTTTACCAAAAAATAACCAATGTAGGCAGTAATTGATTTGTTTTATGTCTATGAACGTCAGGATAATTGCTCCTTAAGCATAAGCTCGAGATATTCCAATTGTTTTACGGCTCGTTCCTGCTCACTTGAATCTACAATATCGCGCTGCAAGGCCTTAGAGGCAAACTGCAGAGCACACATCGCGAGAACATCTTGTTTATCCCGTACTGCGTAGCTCTGCTCGTACTTTTTGATCATTACCTCAATTTCTTTGGCCGCTTTACGCAAACCCTCTTCCTGCGAGGGGTTTATATTTAAGGGATATACCCGATCTGCAATAGAAACTTTTATTTTAAGCACATCTGCCATAAGTTCTTAATCTGCTATATGTGCAATGCACATGTCTATCTCCCTGATGAGCGTATTTATCTTAAGCTTCGTTTCCTTCTTAAACGTCTTACTGCCCAGCATTGCATTTGCCGCTTTGAGTGCACTGTACCTGGCGTCAAAATCTTCCAGACGATCCATCACTTGCATTCGTTCTGCTTTTAGTTCTTCATTTTCCTGCAACAGGAGCTTGTAATCCCGTTTGACCGCCTGATGTTGTTTTACCAACTTATTTAGGCCATTTTGCAGGGAATCAATGCGATCTAAAAGTTCACTCATCTAAGGCAAATTCTCAATACTTGGTCACACAAAGTTAACATTCGGTCAAGAATATCACAATACAATTGCGTTTAATTTTAGCAAAACCTTTAGTAGTAGCCTACAAAAGGGACTTCGGCACTAGAAACCAACCTCTTAAAATACCGAAGCCCTTTTCTTGTCGTTTTGCCTTTAAAATTAATTATATTCGCTGTTAATGAGAACGATTATTTATGCCTTCGTTCTGGCTTTTGGTCTCACAGGCCATGCACAGAACGATATACCTACAGACTATTTTAAGAACCCGCTGGATATTCCCATTGTACTGGCCGGTGATTTTGGCGAACTGCGAGGCGGTCACTTTCACAGTGGCCTCGATATAAAAACACAGCACCGGGAAGGACTCCCTGTACACGCGAGCGCCACGGGTACTGTAACCCGTATTAAAATACAGCGTTACGGCTACGGCAAAGCTCTGTACGTTCAGCATCCCAACGGCTATACTACGGTTTATGCACACCTCTCCCGCTTTTCACCAGATATAGAAGCGTATGTGAAAGCGCAGCAATATGCCCAGGAAACCTATGCCATTGAGCTATTCCCGAAACCCGGCGAGCTTCAGGTTACGCAAGACGAACTCATCGCTTACAGCGGGAATACAGGAGGTAGTACAGCGGCACACTTGCATTTTGAGATCCGGGATGCCAGCCAGCGCCCCATGAACCCGATGCTTTTTGGCATAGAGGTCCCAGATAGCCGAAATCCACTGGTATCAGATTTAATGGTGTACCCGCTGGGGGATAGCAGCCAGGTGAACCAGTCGCAGTACAGGCAGGAACTACGTATTACAAAACAGCCAGATGGAAGTTTTATGAGCGAAAAAATCGATGCTTATGGACCAATAGGTTTTGGTATTGCCACGGTAGATATGCAGGATGGCGCACGCAATAAAAACGGGATTTACAAAATAGAAACGTCTTTTAACGGTAATAAAAACCTGGAAGTGCTCATGGATAAATTTTCTTTTGCCGAAACCAATTACGTCAAGAGAATGATAGATTATGGCTATTATGAGTCTAAAAGAAAACGTGTGCAAAAATTGTTTATAGAGCCTAATAATCCGCTGAGTATCTTTACCCAGCAGACCAATAAAGGTATTATAGATCTTAAAGACGAGGGCACCAGCTACGTTTATAATATGGTGATCTCTGATTTTAAAGGAAACAAAACCTCCGTTTTAGTCCCCATAAGTGTCAAAAAACAAGAGATATTAGCGCCTAGGGAGGTAAAAAAGACCAATTATTATGTAAATCCCAACGAGGCTTTCAATACAAAACTGGGCAAATACTCGGTATATTTCCCTAAGGGAGCGTTTTTTGACGAGCACTATCTTGATCTCAGTGAAAAGGACAATGTGCTACATCTGGGTGAAGACATGATCCCGGTGGCAAGAAACATTAGCATACGTTACGATGTTTCGGGTTACTCGCCAGAAGATCGGGAACACCTTTATATTGGTTCGGTAGGATATAATGACGATGTATATTACACGGGCGCCTATCTGGACGGCAGCACGCTCATCGCACGTACTAAAACGCTCAGGGATTATACGGTCGCGTTAGATGATACGCCCCCAGAAATAGACCCTGTAGATGTAAAAGAAGGCAAATGGATGTCCAATTTTGACACGCTAAAATTCAAAATAACCGACACACAGTCTGGTATTAATGACTTTAGGGCTACGATAAACGGCAAGTTTGTTTTGATGGAATATGAATATAAAGATGACATGCTTACCTATTATTTTGCAGACGACGTCATTCAGGAAACCCAAAATGACCTTAAACTCATAGTGACCGATAATGTGGGGAATAGTGCTACATTTACCACCACTTTTTTCAGAAAAAAATAGCTTTTGAAAGCACTACCTCATTATCTACTTTTAGTTGTATTCCTAATTCCTTCCGCTATTTTAGCACAGCAGGCCACCTTGCGCGGTCTAGCGCTAGACGCGGAAAACAACCCACTTAACGAAGCGAATATTAGCTATGCAGATGGTGGGACGCAGAGCAACAGCAATGGCTTTTATAGCCTTACGATTCCTGCTGGCCGTGAAGTTAGGGTAAGCTTTAGCCATGTAGGCTTTCAAGACCTAACCCTTACTTTTTCCCTGGAAGAGACCGAAGTTTTTGAGTTCAACCCTGTATTCAGGACCAGTGTGGAACAAATAGACGAAGTGGTGATCTCTTCAACAAACCGGGACCGCATAGATGGTACGGTTTCCCTTTCTCCAGAAACCATACGTAAAATTCCCGGGGCCAATCCCGGGGTAGAAAATTTGCTGCAAACCCTGCCGGGCGTAAATTCTAACAATGAACTGAGCACGCAATATGCAGTGCGTGGCGGCAATTATGATGAAAATCTCGTATACGTTAATGGTATTGAAGTTTACCGCCCATTTCTCATACGCTCCGGGCAACAGGAAGGCTTGAGTTTTGTAAATACAGATATGGTGCGCAATGTAGATTTTAGCGCCGGTGGCTTTCAGGCAAAATATGGCGATAAATTGTCTTCGGTACTCGATATTACCTACCGCCGTCCGGTAGATTTTGGTGCTTCGGTAGATCTCAGTTTACTGGGGGCAAGCATTTCCGCCGAAGGCGTGGCCGATAATGGTAAATTTACAGCACTGCTGGGGGCGCGTTACCGTGACAATAGCTTACTAGTAGATGCCAAGCAGACCGAAACCAACTTTAAGCCCCGTTTTTACGACATACAAACCTATCTCACCTACACCTTTTCAGATAAGTTTGCCGTGGATTTTTTGGGGAATTTAGCCATTAATTCTTACGATTACGAGCCTTTCGCGAGGCAAACTAACTTTGGCACCCTGACCGATCCCATCGCGCTGGTAATAGCTTATGATGGGCAGGAAGAAGATCAGTACGAGACTTATTTTGGCGCGTTAAAAGCAACTTATAAGCCCAACGAAGACCTGAGCCTGCAAACCATCGTCTCCGCCTATCACACCAAAGAGCAGGAATACTATGATATTTTTGCCGAATATGGCCTGGGAACGCCAAATACATCAATAGGTGATGAAGATATCGGCGAAGTGGAATTTACAGAAGGTATAGGTTCCCAGCTTACACATGCCCGGAACAACCTTGACGCAATTATTGTGAATGTACAGGAAAAACTGACCTTGAAAATTAACGATGGACAGATAGATGCAGGCCTGAAATACACACATGAAGATTTTAGGGACCGCTTGCAGGAATATGAAATTATTGATTCGGCCGGTTTTTCGATCCGCCCTCCCCTGCCTCAGTTTATTAATGATCAGCCTTACACCCCATTTGAAGCACCTTTAGAGCCTTTTACAAATATTAGAGCAATAAACGATGTGCAAATTGATCGTATTTCGGGCTATGCCCAGTACAGCAAACGCATTGCGCTGGGCCCACATAATGCCTGGTACAATGTAGGCGTACGCGCTCAAAACTGGACCGTGAGTGGTGAAGGTATCGCATCAAATACCCAGACGGTCGTAAGTCCACGGGCACAGTTCAGCATTAAACCAGACTGGGAGGAAGACATGGTTTTTAGGTTATCTGCTGGTTATTATTATCAACCTCCCTTTTACCGGGAACTTCGGGATTCGTTGGGCCAGGTGCGCCCAGAGGTAAAAGCGCAACAATCCATTCACCTTGTAGCCGGTCACGACTGGAGTTTTAAACTCTGGGAACGCCCCTTTAAGCTCGTTTCCGAAGCGTATTATAAAAAACTGGATGATGTAAATCCTTACACCCTGGAAAATGTACGCATTCGTTACCGTGCGCGTAATAACGCAAAAGCCTACGCTTACGGCCTTGATCTTAGGCTCTCGGGAGAATTTGTTCCGGGAACTGATAGCTGGTTGAGCCTTGGTTTTCTGAGAACCGAAGAAAATATAGAAGACCGTGGTTACATCGCTCGCCCTACTGATCAAAGGCTCAAAATAGGAATGCTTTTTCAGGATTATGTGCCTACAATCCCCAGTTTACGCGTGTATTTAAATATGGTTTATCAAACCGGGCTTCCCGGCGGTTCTCCCAGTTATGCAAACCCGTACGACTACCAGACGCGTCTGCCTTTTTATTTTCGCTCTGATGTAGGTTTTAGCTATGTTTTTATAGATGCTCAAAAGCAATATCCCAAAGGCCACTGGCTGCACATTTTTAAAGATCTAAGTGCGGGATTTGAAATCTACAATATTTTTGACCGGCAAAACAGCATCACCAATACCTTTGTGAGGGATGCCGCCACCAAGCAGCAATACGCTATCCCAAATTATCTCTCGCCGCGGGTTTTTAATGTACGCCTCAGTGCAAGGTTTTAAAAAGCTTTCGAATATTCTTGAAATGAAAACAAATATTCATGGATCAAGTATACTACGATGCTGAAATAATTCAGTATTTACTTTTTCCCCTTTAATCTTTATATTCAATTTTAGTGTAGTCTATTTTTAGCTTTATTTTGCCTGTTTTTGTGTCCATTTTCCTCATTTTCTTGCGATCTATATCGGTATCGCTTCCCATAAAATTCAACGGGATTTTGAGTTTTTCTATGGCAAAAACCACTTCTACATAAGCGGGCAGGATATCGTCCTGCCCATTATATTCCATTTTCAATGCATACGATCCTTCTTTTTTTGTGGTGATCTTTGAGGAGTCGATTCGCTTAGAAATAGTATCCAAATAGAGTGTGGCCAGAGCAAGATTAGATTTTTCATCGTCTGGAATTATGTTCAGTACTTTTAATGTGTTACCATTTCTTTCTTCAGTGCCGCGGTTTACGGTTATAAAAGGATATTTAAAAATTTCGGAAAGGGAAAAATCAAGTCCGCGTTTAGGAAGCATCATAAAATCATCGCTGGCAATTGCAATATCTTCACCTTCGGTATAGCGCATCGAGGCGTTTTTAGTCGGCATATTAATAAAAGGAACTTCCAAATCTAACTGTACATCTGCCGTAAAATGCTGCACCGAATCCATCCGCTTTTTTATGCGTAATAAATCCTTGTCAATATCCTGTGCGACAGCTGACAAACATGTAAAAAGCAAACAGGTTGTAAACAGGTTTTTAATCATTCTATATCTTTTTTATTGAACTGGTACACACCCAAGCCACCAAAAATGATGGTATAACAGATCAACAGCAGATGATCTACCACAATCTCCTTCCAGCTTAAGGTGTAATCAAAAAAGTGTTGCCAGGTATTGGTCAATTTTGGGAACAAAAAATGTTCATAATTACCCATACCGAAATTGACTTTGAGTAACAGCGAACAAAGAATCAAGAAAAATGCCGATGCAATCCAGGTTTTTGCCGGTTCTTTAATAAAAATTCCCAAGGTAAGACTTACCGTCGCATAAAAAACCATGCTTAGAGTTCCAGAAACAAAGGCCATACAAATACGCTGAAAAGCCACTTCTGCAGGAAAAAAGTTAAGTGTGTTTAAATAGACCACCAGATCTCCATTCCCAAAAATGGAATAAGCGGCAGTAAATGTAGTGCACACCATAAGCGCAATCACCAAAACCGTAAATATCAGCGCTGCCAAATATTTGGCAAGTATTAACTGCCATTTCTTGATGGCCTGTAACAGGGTAGTTTGCATCGTGCCGTTTTTATATTCTTCGGTGACCAGAGCTGATGTCACGATCATAAGGATCAAAGGCACGTTAAACCATAAGGAATTAAGCACGATGTAAAGAAGGAGGTTGCCATTTAAAAGATTCCCCTTAAAATAGAACGATTGCCTCAGGTTATCCAGAAGCAGTTCCAGGATGCCCTCCCCTTGATAATAGGCACTTGCCAATATGATGATTTCAATTAAAAAAACCGCCCCAATGGCATACCAGGTCTTCCCCTGCTTAAATAATTTAAAAAGCTCTGTAGATAAAATCGCCCGCATTATGTAGATGCCCTTAAAAGCTGATCCAAAGTAATATTGGGAACACAACTGGTTACTTTATAGCCTTCAGCAAGCAATTTCTGAAGCAATTGAGGTATTTGCTCACTACCACATTGAATGGTCGCCGTATTTTTTTCGGTGGATAATACATAATCTTTTACTGTGGAAGCACTTGAAATATCAACCGCTGCTATGGTGTATTGTGTAACCAAATCTTGAATCAAATGAAATGTAGGGCCATGATTTACAATGGCTCCATGGTCTATCACATACAGGTAATCGCAACTTTTATGGAGTTCTGCCATAAGGTGGGAAGACAATAAGATTGCCATGCCTTGATCTGCAAAGGCTTTAATAAGCTTTATAAGTGCCGAAACCCCTGAGGGATCCAGACCGGAAAAAGGTTCGTCGAGGATTAAAATATCAGGGTTGTTGAGCAGCGCTATAGCGATACCCAAACGCTGTTTCATTCCCATCGAAAAGTTTTTTACCGGGTCTTTTCGATCCAGGGGAAGGCCTACATTCTTCAAATACTCTTGTAAAGCAAATTTATCGCTGGGCGCTTTCTGAATTTTGGCAAAAACCTTAAGATTATCATAAGCATTTAAATAGCTATACAATCCAGGCCGCTCAATCACGGCCCCTATGGGTTTATTTTTTTGTGAAGATAAAACGACCTGCCCGGAGTCTGGGGTTACAAGTCCACATAAAATTTTGAAAAGCGTTGTTTTGCCTGCGCCATTAGCTCCCAAAAGTCCGCTTATGGTCCCTGATTTAAGTTCCATACTTACCGTATCGAGCACCTTTCCAGAATTATAGGTCTTGCTCAATGCACTTGCTTTTAACATCAAGTCGAAATTTTTTGAAATTGCCTATAATCAAATTTAGGTTCGTAATATTTCTCCATAAATGTACGGGACCAGAAGTATTTTTTTAAAATAAACAGTGGATCTTTAATCATAAAGACCGGTATAAAGTGGAACCATTTTATCCCCAGTTTTTGATAATAACGCTTCACCTCCTTTTCCAGACCCAGCTCCCGAGCTGCCTCCATTACCGCCATACGCTGGCATTTACTGCCCTGGTAATGAGAGACTATCTTTGGGTTGAAGCCATGTTGAAACAAATAGTCTTTAATGCGCTTATACTCCTGAAATCTCGACCAGCCATCCATAAGTACTAAAAAAATATGTGAAAACGAAAACAAAAGGCACCATAACCAGAAAAGTATAAATGCAAGATTCTGATTGTGATACGCGTACGTGAATTCTATGGAATAATAGAGGGTTTCCAGAATAAAAAGAAGGAGCGCACCGTACAGCAACTTACCGACATTCCAGTAAGAAACAGCAATACTGGGCTGCTTGGGTAAATTACTATGGTGTACCATCTTGTCTGACTAATTATACGTAGCAATGCATAAGGCTAAATCAAAAAACCTGATTTAAAATTTTCCATCGAGGCGTACCCTCAAAAATATAAAAATTAATCTATAGACACTAAATATGTTCTTGCGCTATAAACCAGAAAATTATCCGGAATAAAATTCACACTCAGGAAATAAAATGGATTACTCCCCTCAAAAATCCAAAAATTCCGCTATAACCCCGATTTATGGCTCTATTTGTCAATAAATTGCTTTAACACCTCAATGGTATAATCTACTTCTTCACGGGTATTTTCATGAGAAAACGAAAAACGTACCGAGGGTTTCTGCTTATCTGCATCACTTAGAAAAGCATTGAGCACATGGCTGCCCTGGTCGCTACCGCTTTGGCAAGCACTTCCTTTAGAACAGGCAATGCCTTTTAGATCGAGTTGAAAAAGCGTCATCAGTGCCTTATCTGCCGGTATGGGCAAACAAACATTAATCAGCGTGTAGGTACTCTTTGACAAATCGGAGCACGTTCCATTCAAATTGGCTTCCGGGATTTCAGCCTGAAGTTGGTCAATAAAATAGGTTTTTAAATCCTCTATTTGTGCACGCTCGACATCCATTTTTTCACAGGAAATCTGCAACGCTTTTTCCATCCCTACAACATTATGCACCGCTTCTGTACCGGCGCGGCTGCCACGCTCCTGGCCCCCACCAAAAATAAGGGGACGCAAACCGCTGTTTTTACGTATAAAAGCAAAACCTATACCTTTTGGCCCATGGAACTTATGGGCACTGGCTGCTATAAAATCTACCGGTGTCTTTTGAAGATCAATATGAAAATGCCCTACTGACTGCACCATGTCACTGTGAAATAAAGCTTCGTGCTGTTTGCAAAGCGCGCACACGGCATCCAGGTCGAGCATGTTTCCTATTTCATTATTGATGTGCATTAGGCTAACCAGGGTTTTCTGGTCGCTGTTTTGAAGCAATTCTTCCAGATGCTCAAGATCAACACTTCCGCAGGATTTTATACGTACGTGAGATACTTTTACATCATACTGTTTTTGCAGCTGCTCTACAATATGCACAACCGCATGGTGTTCTATGGCACTGGTAATGATATGGCGCACGCCTAGATCGCGCACGACAGAATTTATGATCAGGTTATCTGCTTCGGTACCGCCAGAGGTAAAAACGAGTTCACCGGCAGAAACATTCAAAAGCTTCGCAATGGTTTTACGCGCCTGCTCTACCAAGCTTTTGGCCTTACGGCCGTAAGCATGTGTAGAAGAGGGATTTCCGGGAATATCCCGCATTACGCCAACCATGGTTTCCACTACTTCAGGCCGTATCGAAGTGGTTGCAGCATTATCAAAATAAACAGATTCCATATTTTAAATTTGATGCAAAATTACTGAGAATATAATTATTATCGCGCTACGCCGTTAGTTAACTGCAAAGCTTTATTTTTACCCCATAAATCCTAATTATGCAGCGTTATCTTCTTATTATTTTAACCGCCCTTCTTCTCACTTCATGCGATGATGGAGAAGTCATAGTAACAAATTTTGATTTTGAAGGCCTTGATATCAATCTGTGCAGGACAGCGCAAGTGAACCAACCGGATAATATTAAATATGTATTTTCTAAAATAAATCCTGATACCCGGGAAGCCCTTGCGGTAGAATTTATTACAAATGCACCCATTTTAAGTGAAACTACAGATGGAACGCCTTATGAAATCAAATTTAATGGAACAACAAATAAGGTAAGCTATAGGATTTTTAACGGAGAAGTTACTGAAAATTACTTCTGCAATGCCATTCCGCCAGCTACTCCAACCGTAAGCGAGGAATATGAAAGTGCAGAAGGTTCTGCAATGATTACCGTTACCGGAATACGCGATGATGATGATGGAATACCCGCAGAAGATGAAAGAGACCTGGGTAATGGCGATATAGATGGCGATGGAATTCCAAATGAGTATGATTTTGATGATGATGGTGATAATGTACCTACGAAAGATGAGGGTGCTTCAATTGACGAAGACGGAAACCTGGATATGGAAGCCTCCAGGGACACCGATGGTGATGGAATTCCTAATTTTATGGATCCCGATGATGATGGCGATGGGGTAGCTACCCGTGATGAAGATATGGACATGGATCTTATACCAAATAACGATTTTTCAGATCCGGCCATTCCAGATCCCGATTACTTAAATCCGGATTATAATGTGGACTATGATGTAAATGAATATATTCTGCATTCTTATAATCTTACCGAAATTCAGGTAACCATTGTGCTCAACAACCTGGTGTTTCGCAATACCACCACAGATGATATTATACGGAGGGAAGAACTTTTATATGAAACCTACCAGGCAGAAAATCAAAATGATACCATTACGCCTCAGTTTCCCGAAGAATAAACCTATTTTGGGTTTTGAAAGATATAGACTTCAGTTGCGCCAATACCATATTTTCTATAATCTGCATCATAAAATTTCACTTCATATCGGGATAAAAGGGTTTCCAGTTCCATGCGAAGCACACCTTCCCCCACTCCATGAATAAATACAATTTTCTGAATGCCCTTGCGGATGGCAAATTCCAGTTGGCCACGGGCGGTGTCCAGTTGCAGGTTTAAAATGGCATGTTTGGTCATGCCCTTTTCATTATCGGTGAGGTGATGTCCATGAAGATCAACTTCCATCGGTGGGATTGTTTTCTTTCTTTTTTCAGTATTTTTTTTAGGTTTTAGCTGTTGCTCTTCTGCTTTTTTCACCTCATATATCTGTTCATCCCGCAAATCCATTTCTTCAAAGTCTGCTTCCAGTATAAGTTCGCTAGGTTGCGCCTCAAGGGTAAAGCCATCATCAGTTTCTATGGTGAGCATATCTTGGCCAACAGCCAAAACAATACCCGTCACGGCTTCGTCAATAAAACTTACTCGCTGCCCTTTTTTAAATGCCATATTTACTCATTATCGTTAAAATAGACCTTTTCGTCGAGGTAAATCATTCTATACAAGTACCTATATGAAATAAATTCTTATTTTTACGCTGAAATTTAATTCATTCATATGAAAAATGTATACCCCAAATTATTATTTTTCTTCTTACCGGTTCTTGCTAGTGCACAATTACACATCCAGAAAAATAACACTTCTGGAAGTACTGACAACGTATATATCTACAATAAAGGTGAGATTTTATACGTACAACAGGATATCAGCCTCAAAGATGGATCGGCCGAAAGCAAATCAGGCAACATTTATTTACGCGACGAGGGCCAGCTCATTCAAGGCGATGCTACAAATACCAATTCAGGTACCGGTATCGTTTCAGTCTATCAGGAGGGTACCGTCAACCAATGGGATTATCACTTCTGGGCATCGCCGGTGAGTGACCCGCTTAGCTCAAGTATGAACGCAGCAGCAGCGGGTAATTCCACCTTGACTTTATCTGGCACAAATACTGATAAAGGTAAGGGCGGAGGAATATTTTCTGTTACTGATAATATACAGAGTAACCCCGCAAATTACCTGCCCGCACCCATCTATGATGGGATTCCTTCTGACGGTAATAACACGGTGCTTATTGCCAGCTACTGGCTCAATAAATATACCATGGGCGCTGATTATGCTAATTGGTCTCTAATTAAGGAAACAGGCACCCTCAACCCCGGCGAAGGCTTTACCATGAAAGGCGTGGGCGGTGGTACGGGAACCGTACAGCGTTATGATTTTAGGGGCCGTCCCAACAACGGCACTATAAAAGTATCCGTGGGGCCCAATCAAAATACCTTGGTAGGAAACCCATACCCCTCAGCTATGGATCTTGATTATTATCTGTTATCAAATTCAGGAGGGGATGTGAGTGCTTGTACAGATGATGATACTTCTATTTCTGTAGGCGACAAAATTACAGGCATTGCCTATTTCTGGGAGTCTGATCCATTGACAAAATCCCACTACTTAGAAGATTATATGGGCGGTTACGGTACGTATTCCCCTGTAAGTTGCAGTAATCCGGGTGTTTACTCAAGGCCTACTTTTAGTAAATACGACCGAGATGGCGATCCCTTAAATACAGATGATGGTGGCCCTACAAGTCCCGTACCGGGAAGGCGCTACGCTCCCGTAGGGCAAGGATTTTTTGTTGTAGGGAGTGAAAATCTCACCGGAACAGATTATGTGGAAGCGCATAATGAATTCCGTGTTTTTCAAAAGGAAAATATAACCACCTCAACTTTTAAAAGTGCCGAAAGAAAGGAAAAATCAAGTCCGGATGAAACCAGTCTGAAGGCATCTAATGAAGAATATCGCATTCCGCAAATGCGCTTAATGGTAGGGATCAATGACCGTTATATGCGTGAACTGGTAGCTGCTTTTTCAGAAAGTGCCACAACCGGTTACGACCGTGCTGCCGATGGCGAAAATATCTCTTTTTTAAGTACAGATATCAGTTATCATTTGCCAGGCAACGATGTGCCTTACAATATTAACGTACTGCCCTTTAATGCGGATGATGAATTACCGCTCGTTATCAACGCCGGCGGAAAATCAAATACCTATTCCATTAAAGTAAGTGATATAAATCAAGACGTTCCCGGCGTTTGGATCTATGATAAAGAAATGGATAAATACCACGATGTATTGAATGCCACTTATGACCTTTCTCTACCCACAGGTGTTTATACAAATCGTTTTTCCGTTGTTTTTAAAGATGACAGTCCAGAACTTGAGATTGCAGAAGAAGTAAAAACCTCTTTTGATGTCCTGCAAAACAATAAAATCGCCCAGCTTCGCGTACTTAATCCACGGGCTGTCGCGCTTAGAGAAATAGCGGTGTTTGATATTTCTGGAAGACAGGTGGCTGGTAAACTGAATGAGGGCGCTGCCCAAGAGGTGGTGATTTCTTCGGCCAACTGGAGTGATGGTATTTACATTGTGCGCGTGGTCACCCGTGACAATATTGAGTTTACTAAAAAAGTACAGGTAGCCAACAAAAACTAAAACACCCTATGGAAGAATACATGCTCCCATGCCTTACCAGACAATACCTTGGTTTTGACTGCATGGGCTGTGGTTTGCAAAGAGCAGCGGTATTTCTTATAAAAGGCCAGTTTACCGATGCCTTCCACATGTATCCCGGTATTTATCCCCTTGTATTCCTATTCGGTTTCTTGGGGATTTCTCAATTTTTTCACATTCGATTTTCGGGTATTATTACCAACTTCTTGGCAGTATCCACAGCTTTAATTATTATTGTAAGTTACACCATCAAACTAACCACAATCTTTTAACTATGGAAGAACAAAAACTACCCAACACTACCATTTCACTCGTTTTAGGAATAATTTCCTTTATCGGTTGCTGTTTTAGTTCAGGATTTGGAGGTATTTTACTGTCTGGTATTGCCCTTTATTTAGCCAATAAAGATTTGAAAATGGCAAAGCCCGATCCAGAATTGTATGAAAATTATAATACGGCAAAAACTGCCAAAATAATTGCAATTGTAGGTTTGATTTTATCAATAGTAACAGCTATTTTATGTCTTGTTTTACTATTCATTTTTGGAAGTGTAGATGCCATACAGGAATGGGCACAGGAAATGCAGGCTGCGCAGCAATAATAATGCTCATCGTATCAAAAAACAAAAAGCGGCCTCTGGGGCCGCTTTTTTCTCGTAATTTTTGCCTAAAAACACCCGTTTTTAGCTTATTTAGGGTGGTTTTATAACTATTATTTAATCCAGAACAATATTAATCCGTGCGAATAAGTAACGTCCATCTATACCAAACTGTGTAGAACGTCTGGAATATAAAAACCTTCCATCAGACTGAAACTCGGGATCTGCCATATCAGGATAAATGTCAAAAAGGTTATTAGCACCTACCGTTAAGCGAAGGGCTGGTGAAAACCGGTAGCTCGCACTCAGGTCTGTCACCACTTTACCCGCGTAGATACGGTTTATATCTGGTGCTACATTATTTGTAGCTTCTTCCACTTCGCCAAAATAAGTATTCCTTAAAAAGGCATTCCATTTTTCACCTATAAAAAGACTGTTGGTAAGACTTCCCTTAGTTCGTGGTACTGCAGCTTCAATATAGATTTCACTGGTGCGGTCAAAATACGTGTCGGTCAACCCGGCGTCGACTACGGGTCCGGGAATGTTGATATTTTCAATAGTGGTTTTAGATAGGGTGAAAGATAGCGTGTTTGTCAATCTCAAGTCTGTTCCTAAATTAGTTTTGTGATCTGCAACAAAATCAATTCCCTTGGTACGGGTATCTATAGAATTTACAAAAAACGCGGCTTGAGTAGCATTCGCCTGACTGAACAAACGCTCCAATTCCGCGTTTCCGTTGGGGCCAAACTGACCGGTCAACACCACGCGATCATCAATATCAATAAGGTACCCATCTACCGTAAATGACATGTTCGCATCTGGGATTTTAGCCGTAAAACCAGCGGTATAACCCAGTGAAGTTTCCTCCTTAAGTTCAGCAATATTCAATAAACGCGCTACGCGGGAAGTATTTGAAAAAATACCAACCTCTTGCGGAATACCATCCACAAACAAAGTCGAAGTAGAATTATAATTGATCTGGTGCAAAGAAGGCGCCCTAAAACCGGACTGCACCGAACCTCTCAAATTTAAAATACTATTTAACTTCCAGAGGAAAGATGATTTAAAGTTTAGCGTTCCCCCAAAATCTGAGAAATTCTCATAGCGCAAAGCACCCGTTAAACGAAAAGTATCTGTAAAATCTGCTTCCACATCTACGTATCCTGCAACAGAATTTCGGTAGGCATCCACCACATTTTTTGGTGCAAAACCTGGAAAAACCTGAATCCCACCGGGCCGTGTATCTCCAAAAAAATCACTGGGCACAACAGAATTGGGGTCAGTGGGATCATGTACATTGCCATTGGTATTGTACTGCGCGTACGACACTTCCTGGCCCGCGATTATATCATAATTTTCAACACGATATTCCGCGCCAAAGGCAACACTCAATCCAGAAAGAACATCTTCATAAAAACGGCTCACGTCAAGGTTTGAAGTGTTTTCCTGATACCTATATCCACCAGCATCTGCTTCCAGCGGGGTAGAATTCAATAACGACGCATTTAAAGTATTGCTAATGCGGTACGTGAATTCATTGATCCCAGTATTGTTGCTAATATCAACATTCCACTCCCCTACTTTTCCACGTATTCCCACGGCTATCGCCTTATCTTTGATATTGGAATTGAGTTCTGGTAAAAAACCATTGAGATATACCGAAGTTACATCACGTGATTGAAAAGGCAACCTGTAAAAACCAGCGGCATTTCCATTTTTGAAACCGATCCCACCAAAGGAATAGAGTTTAAACTCGCCTTCCCCGCCCAGCGGAATTTCGAGGTTACCAAAAAACTGACCGCCGCGTAATTCTGAATTTCCCACGCGCATATTAAAGTCACTGCGATCCAGGTTTCTAAAGCCCAGTTCTGTATTTGTATTGTCATAATTTAATATACTCTGTAAATCAGAAAGGGAATTGGCACTGTTTACATTTGCCAATACATCTGCGGGAAGACCTGCCGACTGGGCAAAGTTTTGGATCGCATCTACATCAGTTTGTAAATTCAACAAATCAAAACCGGCATTATTTGCCACGCGTTCTACAGAATTATAACCGGTAAAAATCTGACCGGCAAATGAGCGCATTCTATTGGTTGAACCTCTAAAATTGAAGTTCCCGGTAAAGTTTACAAAACCTCCTTTATCTCCAATGGGCAGCCCATAATTGGCCCCAATGTTTATTTTTTCACCATCTACTCCATCGTCATAATTTTCACTGGTAAAATTGGCGCCAGTGGTCACATCTATGGAAAGTTCATTGGTGCTTCTTTTGAGCACAATATTAATCACACCCGCAATCGCGTCAGAACCATACTGGGCGGCTGCACCGTCACGCAAAATCTCAATACGATCAATAGCGTTTGTAGGGATTGCCGAAAGGTCTGTACCCACAGATCCCCTGCCAAAAGTTCCATTGGTATTGACCAGTGCCGTCTTATGCCTTCTTTTACCGTTAATTAGAACCAAAACCTGATCTGGACCCAAGCCGCGCAAAGATGCTGGCGCGATGTGGTCTGTACCGTCAGAAATGGTCTGTGGGTTGGAAGAAAATGAAGGCGCGGCGTAGTTTAGAATTTCGGTCACGGTGATCTGCGGCGAACTCTCAGCAATTTCTGAAACACTGAGTACATCAACGGGTACGGCCGAATTTACCGCGGTCCTGCTAGGGTTACGCGTACCTATAAGCACGATCTGATCAAGTGCAACCCCAGAGGTCATGGTCACATTTAGTATTTCGCCCGTCACGCTCAATGTTTGCGTCTCAAAGCCTACAAAGGAAAAAACAAGATTTGCGTCCTGCATTACTTCGAGGGAATAATTCCCATCAAAGTCTGTTATCGTTCCTTTATCGGTACCACTTACTTGCACCGAAACCCCGGGAAGTGGTGTAGCCTGGTCATCAGTGACGGTTCCCGATACTTGAATCTGCTGGGCGTAGCCCGTAATCACCAGAAAACAGGAACACACCATTGTAATAATGTAATTTTTTGTCATAATTTGAATTTTAGGTTTGTTGGATTTAAACAATTATTAAAAATAAGATAATATTTTAAGCAAAAACCCGTTACATTAATTTATTTTTAATAATTAAAATAATATTATACATTATAATCAACAATCATATCTTTTTATTGAATATACAATAAAGTTAAAGGCCTTTTAATTATACACAGAAGTCGCAGTTCAATTTATTTATATAAAAGAACTTTTACGCTTTAAAAAACAGCCATGCTAAAACATAAAAAAGCGGCCAATAAGCCGCTTTTTTATGCTATTTTTAGTGATAAAACCCTATTTTTCAAAGGTTTTTAGCGTTTTTATAATTATTGACACACAGTCTTCAAGCTGTTCTTCATTCATCACCAGCGGTGGCGCAAAGCGAATGATATTACCATGCGTAGGTTTAGCCAGAAGGCCATTCTCTTTGAGGGCCACGCACATATCCCAGGCGGTAGAACTTTCTTCACTATCATTAATAACGATCGCATTGAGCAGTCCGCGGCCACGAACAAGCTTAACAATAGAACTGCCCTCAATGTATTCATTCAGCTTTTTTCGGAACAAATCACCCAATTTTCGGGCATTTTGAGCCAATTTTTCGTTTTTTACAACATCTAACGCTGCGATCGCAACAGCCCCGGCCACAGGATTTCCCCCAAAGGTGGAACCGTGCTGCCCCGGTTTAATCACATTCATGATCGCATTATCTGCAAGTACCGCAGAAACCGGATACGCTCCACCCGATAAGGCTTTGCCCAGAATTAAAATATCTGGTCTGGAATAGGTACTCTGGCGCTCACAATGCCCCTCGCAGGTGCAATTTCCACAAACTGCAAGTAAGGAGCCCGTTCGGGCGATACCGGTCTGGATTTCATCAGCCATAAAAAGTACGTTGTGCGTATTGCACAATTTCTTGGCTTCGGCCATATAATCGTCAGAAGGTGTGTAAACGCCTGCTTCCCCCTGAATGGGTTCCACAAGGAAACCGGCTATATTTTTACTGTCTTTTAAAACCTTTTCCAGCGCATCAATATCGTCATAAGGGATTTTTATAAAACCGGGTGTATAAGGACCAAAATTCTTACGGGCGCCTTCATCATTAGAGAATGAAATGATCGTGGTGGTGCGCCCATGAAAGTTATTCTCACACACAATGATTTGGGCATCTTGTTCATGTACCCCTTTTTGCTCATACGCCCACTTACGTGCAATTTTTATCGCGGTTTCCACGGCCTCTGCCCCCGTGTTCATGGGCAGTATCTTGTCAAAATCAAAATAGTCGGTAGCATATTTTTCGTAGGGGCCCAAAATATCGTTGTGAAAGGCACGGGAAGTAAGCGTTAAGGTTTCAGCTTGCTTGCTCATAGCCCCAACAATTTTGGGATGGCAATGTCCTTGGTTGACCGCAGAATAGGCCGAAAGAAAATCATAGTATTGTTTGCCTTCTACATCCCAAACATGTACTCCTTTTCCTTTATTGAGGACAACCGGCAATGGGTGATAATTATGTGCGCCATGCGCGTCTTCAAGTGCTATGGCCTCTTCAGAGGTCAGTTGTTGCTGTGTCTTCATTCTTGTAATTTCTTTTAAGATAAAATAACGCTTTGATTCCTACTTCAGTCCGAAAAGAACCGGATTTTTTAAGGGGAGAGAAATCATCCCGTGGTGTGGGCAAATTACTAAATTTTCGGCGGACTTTAGAATGCTGCAGCCGTCAATATCCTTTTAATTATGCTATTTTTGCGGCGTGGGAAGAAAAAAAGCAAACAGAATCATACTCGAAAATCTAGAGGTGACCGGAGCAGGTGCCAAAGGCAAAGCTATTGGCAAAGCGCCAGATGGCCGCGTGGTGTTTATTAAGAATGCCGTGCCCGGCGACATCGTAGATGTACAAACTACTAAAAAGCGTAAATCCTATTTTGAGGGCAACACTATTGCCGTACACCAGGATTCACCAAAACGCGTAGCCCCGCCCTGCCAGCATTTTGAACATTGTGGCGGTTGCAAATGGCAAAATATGGGTTACCAATATCAGCTGGAATATAAAGAGGACGAGGTTGTTAATAACCTTAAAAGACTGGGCAAGATCAAACTGCCGCAGGTAACGCCTATTGCGGGGAGCGCTGCTCCATATTTTTACCGCAATAAGATGGAATTTTCCTTTAGCAATAGTAAATGGCTTACGCCAGAACAGATCAACAGCGATGTCATTATTGAGAACCGTAATGCACTGGGCTTTCATATTGCCGGGATGTGGGATAAAATCCTGGATATTGAAAAATGTCATCTACAGCGCGATCCCAGTAATGCCATACGTAACGGTATCAGGAATTTTGCCACGGCAAATAATCTGGCTTTCTTTAACCCACGCGACCAGGAAGGTTTGCTACGTACCTTGATGATTCGCACCAGTTCAAATGGCGAACTCATGGTTTTGGTTCAGTTTTATGAAGACCACAAAGCACAGCGTGAGCTGGTCATGGAGTATCTCAAAAGCACTTTTGCAGAAATAACTTCACTCTTGTATGTGATCAATAATAAAGGAAACGATACCATTTATGATCAGGAAGTGATCTGCTACGCGGGCAGGGATCATATTTTTGAAGAGATGGAAGGGCTGAAGTTTAAGATCAATGCCAAATCCTTCTACCAGACCAATTCTGAACAAGCCTACGAACTGTATAAAATCACCCGCGATTTTGCCGATTTAAAGGGAAATGAGACCGTTTATGACCTGTACACGGGTACGGGTACAATTGCCCAGTTTATTGCCGCAAAAGCAAAAAAGGTAGTAGGTATAGAATCTGTTCCCGATGCTATTGAAGCTGCTAAAGAAAATGCGCAATTAAATGGTATTGAAAACGTTTCTTTTCATGTAGGTGATATGAAAAAGGTGTTTACCCAGGATTTTGTGAGTACGCACGGTAAACCTGATGTGATTATTACAGACCCGCCGCGTGATGGGATGCATAAAGATGTAGTAGCACAACTTCTAAAAATTGGCGCTTCCCGCATTGTTTACGTAAGTTGCAATAGCGCGACCCAGGCACGTGACCTTGCCCTGCTGGATGAAATGTATGAAGTGGCTAAGTTTCAGCCGGTAGATATGTTCCCGCAGACGCATCACGTGGAAAATGTGGTATTGCTCACAAAACGGAATGCTGTAGATTAAGTACGTATGTTGAAAAAATATATTTTAGGCTCTCTTTTGTTCCTATTGGCACTTAGCGCCTGTGAGCGTGATGATATTTGTGCGGCCAGTACACCCACAACTCCGCAACTGGTCATCGCGTTTTTTGATCAAGATAACCGCACCCAATCTAAACCTATTAATCTTGCGGTTAATGCCGTAGGCGGTGATGAGATCATACGTATAGATAATGATACCATAATACGTATCCCGTTACGCACAGATACGACCAGCACTTCGTTTATTTTTACTAAAAACCCGGGAATTCCCGATGCCGAAGAAGACCCTGATACCCCAGACCGAGTCACTTTTTCTTATAACATCAACGAAGTGTATATAGACCGGGCCTGTGGTTTTAAGGTCACTTATAACGCATTGACCGCTCAGGCCAGCGGTGAAGGAGACGGCCGGTGGATTACAGATATAAGTATTAACAACAGTACCATTATTAATGACAGTACCTATCAGGTTTCTATTATACATTAACATTCTGTTGCTTACCATTACCATGTCTGCACAGGATATTGATACTGTAGCAACGCAAAAAGAACGGCTGACAGATACGGTGATTGCCGTAAAAACACCTGAAAGGTACGGGCTACGCGTAGGTGTTGACCTGAGCAAGATCGCCAGGTCTGCTTTTGATGATTCATATAAGGGTATAAGTGTGGTTGGCGATTTTAGGATCAAAAACAATTATTATCTCGCGGCAGAACTGGGTACAGAGACTAAAGATGCCTTTGAGAATACCTTTGACGCTACCATTAAAGGAAGTTACATTACAGCAGGTTTTAACTACAATGCCTATGAAAACTGGACAGGAATGTCCAATCTTATTTATGCAGGTGTACGGGCGGGGTATTCCACGTTTACTACAGATTTAAACAACTATACGATTTATACCACAAATACCTTTTTTGAACCCGACGTACGTGAAGAAACCCTATCTTTTGATGCGCTGAGTGGTGCATGGCTCGAAGTACAACTGGGCGTACAAGCCGAACTTTTCAGTAATTTATACCTGGGCATCAATGTGCAGCTTAAAAGTCTCGTTAGCCAGAAAGAGCCCGAAGGATTTGGCAACCTGTACATACCGGGCTTTAATAAAGTCACTACTGACAATAAGTTTGGAGCCGGCTACGGGTACACACTTACCTACCTCATCCCTATTTATAAAAAGTAGGAATAACGTTTAAGAATTATTTATTATCTGTATACGTTCCGTTTTCTGGCTTTTCATACATCTTATCATCCTCTTTACTTGGGGATAGTGAAATATTTTTAAAAACCTGCTCATTGCGCATTTCGGTAGGTTGGCCATCTGCTACTTTATACCATTGCAGTGAAGTGGGCAATAACACCCCATCAACATCCTGCCACTGGTCGTATTTAATATAGCTGAAATTCGTCGCGCGCTCCTCATTGCCAAAGGTTGCGGTATAAGCCAGCCAGGACATTTTATGGATGTCAGGATCGCTGTACAGGATATACTCGTCTTTATCTGAAACACCAATACCATTGTCATAAATGATTTTAATACCGGGGTACTTTTTACCATCAAACTGTAAGGTATCGGCTGGGCTATAATTGATCCCTGGATCTCCCAGAACAAAAGGCATGGCCAGAAAATAAAACATAAGATTATGCATATACTGCGCACGCTCTGGCTTCATATAAGTAGAATCTTGTACCAGCCAAGCCTTTTCGACATCAAAACCCAAGGTATAATTGGCGGCCTGTGTTAAGCTTTTACGCGTATGTAGATCTACTGTATGAACCTGTTTATCGTCACCTTCTCCAATCTCAAAATGTAAGGTTTGCTTAGTTGCCCATACGTCTATCCCCCCATGTGCGTCAAAAACAGCGGTCAGATCGTTGGGATAATCAGGCATTTCGGACTTATTTTGAGCCATTTTATCAATCGTATTGCCGGCATCTTTTTTCTTTTCGCCGCAGGCAGTAAGGCTCAACAACACCAGTAAGTAAAAATAAAAGTTACGCATAGTTGTAAATTGTTAATTAGTCCTTAAAATAGTCGCTGTTTTCAATGTAAAATTACAAGTAGGCTTGTTTATCTTTGCGCTATGCAAAAATCTATAAGCAGTTTGCAAAATGCAGCCGTTAAAAAACTGGTGCTGCTCAAGGAAAAATCCCGCGAGCGGAAAAAAACCAACTCTTTTGTAATAGAAGGGCTTCGGGAGATTAATCTAGCGCTTAAAGCAGGTTATGTTTTTAAAGAAATATGGATTTGCGATACGATCTTTAACGCTAAAAATGAGCCTTTCTTAGCTGATTTTGACCAAAAAACACCCATTTTCCAGTGCACTAAAGAGGTTTACGATAAGATCGCCCATCGCGGTTCTACCGAGGGGATAATCGCCCTGGCCGAAGCTAAAGCGCACAGTCTAGAAAATCTCAACCTTCCTCAAAACCCACTGATTCTTATCGCAGAAGCACCGGAAAAACCGGGTAATATTGGAGCTTTATTGCGCACCGCAGATGCGGCCGGTGTTGACGCTTTTATCCTGGCAAATCCTAAAACAGACCTTTATAATCCCAACACATTGCGTTCTAGCGTAGGCGGGGTATTCACGGTGCCCATTGCACTGGCGAGCGCGGCTGAAACGATCCACTTTTTAAAAAGCAAAAATATCGCGATGTACAGTGCTATTTTGCAGGAATCAAAACCCTATCAGGTTATGGATTACACAAAACCTACTGCAATCGCTGTAGGAACAGAAGCAGATGGCCTTACTGAGATATGGCGCGAAAATTGCCAGCAGAACATCAGCATACCCATGCAGGGCAGCCTGGATTCAATGAACGTTTCGGTGGCCGCTGGAATCCTGATTTTTGAAGCCCGAAAACAACGTGGTTTTTATTGATTTAATTATCTTTTCATCTACCTATTTTATGACTCCACTCCTGCTTTTTTACTGCATTATTTCCATTATTATAATTAGTTTTATATTAAGTCAAATCCTTGATTATTTAAATGCCCGGCACTTTGACGATCCCATTCCGCCAGAATTAAATGATGTGTATGATGCCGAAACCTACCGGAAATCGCAGGATTATAAAAAAGCCAATTTTAAGTTTTCGCTGCTTAGCGCTGGTTTTTCATTGCTTTTAACCTTGATTTTTTTCTTTTGTGACGGTTTTGCATACATTGACGGTCTTTCCCGCCAGGTAAGTGACAATCCCATTATTATCGCACTTCTTTTTTTCGGTATGATTATGCTGGGCAGTGACCTGCTTACCACACCCTTCTCCTATTACCACACTTTTGTTATAGAAGAACGCTTCGGCTTCAATAAATCCACCCCATCTTTATTTTTTATGGATAAGCTGAAAGGCTGGGGAATGATGATTATCGTGGGAGGCGGTTTGCTGGCTTTGATTATCTGGTTTTATGATTGGGCCGGAAAATCCTTCTGGCTTTATGCCTGGACTGTATTTGCAATCTTTTCGGTAGTGATGAATATGTTTTACTCACGCCTCATCGTCCCGCTCTTTAATAAGCAAACACCCCTGGGTGAAAGCAGCCTGCGCAGCAAGATTGAAAATTATGCCCACACGGTGGGCTTTCAGTTGGATAACATTTTTTTGATAGACGGTTCCAAGCGCAGCACCAAGGCAAACGCCTATTTTTCCGGTTTTGGCAGCCAGAAGAGAATTACCCTTTACGACACCTTGGTCAATGATCTGGAAGAGGAAGAGATCGTGGCTGTTTTGGCACATGAAGTGGGGCATTACAAGAAAAAACACATCATCGTCAATTTATTTACTTCCATCGTGCTAACAGGTTTTACATTGTGGTTGCTGTCTTTATTTGTAAGCTTGCCGTTATTTTCACAGGCGCTGGGCGTAAACCGCGCCACTTTTCACGTTGGCTTGATCGCCTTTGGCATCTTATACACACCCATATCTGCGATCACTGGATTTTTAATGAGTTTGCTATCGCGAAAATTTGAATACCAGGCCGATGATTTTGCTAAAGAAACCTACGCGGCAAATCCGCTTATCACTTCGCTAAAAAAACTCTCGCGCAATAGCTTGAGCAACTTGACACCGCACCCACTCTATGTGCAATTAAACTACTCCCACCCTACCCTTTTGCAACGCTACCGCAATTTAAAAGAATCAAAAACACCGCGGCAGGCGCAGGAGATATGAATCAGCAATTTATTTTTCAATTCGTGGCCGGTTAATGAAATGTTCAAAAAACACTAAAAACCATCACGTTCAACACATTTTAAAAAAAATGCCCCTACTTCAAAAAAATTGATTAAATCAACCGATTTTGGGTCAAAATTTGATGTTTTTGTCAAAAAAATGGTTTAAAATTAGGTCAATTTTTCTAATCGATATTTTACGGGCTGCATCGGTACTTACTTTTGCCAGTCTCACGGATAATCGTACTTTTAATTTATGGCAGTGATCAATATAGAAGAAGAAAATAAGGAGCTTACGCGACAGTATAAAGAGCTGTTGCGTATAAGCTACCGCACGCTTTCTGATAACGATAAAAAACTCATACGCCATGCTTTTGAGATTGCTGTAGATGCGCATAAAGATCAACGTCGCAAATCTGGTGAGGCGTATATTTTTCACCCCCTCGCCGTTGCCCGTATCGTGGCCAGCGAGATTGGTATGGACGCCACTTCCATTGCCGCGGCGCTGCTGCATGACGTAGTGGAAGACACCTCATACACCCTAGAGGACATTAACGAGATGTTTGGGGAAACCGTAGCCCGCATCGTTGACGGACTTACAAAAATATCAAACCTTAAAAAACATCATAATGCTTCGCTGCAAGCGGAAAATTTCCGCAAGATGTTGCTTACCATTAATGATGATGTACGGGTAATTATCATAAAAATCGCCGACCGCCTGCACAATATGCAGACTATGGATGCGATGCGACCCGATAAGCAGATTAAGATTGCCAGTGAGACCTTATATATTTATGCCCCGCTCGCCCACCGTATTGGCCTTTATAATATTAAAACCGAACTGGAGGATCTTGGCCTAAAATATACAGAGCCCGATGTATATCAAAATATTCTCAATAAGCTGAAAGATACTAAAGAAGAGCAAGATCTGTATATTGCTGATTTTAGCCAGGTTATTGAAAAATCCCTGGATAAAGAACTGCTGGATTATGAGATTAAAGGTCGGCCAAAATCCATTTTCAGCATTCGCCGAAAGATGCGTTCTCAGAATATTCCTTTTGAAGAGGTTTATGATAAGTTTGCGATTCGTATTATCTATAAAAGCCTTCCCGAACAGGAGAAATTTCTAGCCTGGAAAATATATTCCATCGTTACCGACCATTTTAGGCCAAATCCCACCCGCCTACGTGACTGGATTTCTTCACCTAAATCTACTGGTTACGAAGCCTTACATATTACAGTCATGGGATTGCGCGGGCGCTGGGTAGAAGTGCAGGTACGCTCTGAACGTATGAACGAGATCGCCGAAAAAGGCTATGCTGCGCATTATAAGTATAAAGAGGGTGATGATGGCGATAAAACCCTTGACGAATGGCTCAACCGCCTGCAAGACGCCTTGGAAAGTCAGGAAACCAATGCGATAGAATTTGTAGAGCACTTTAAACTAAACCTCTACAACAAAGAAATTTTTGTCTTTACGCCAAAGGGAGAACTCAAATCACTTCCCAAAGGGGCAACTCCACTGGATTTTGCCTTTAGCATTCACACAGAAATAGGCCTAAAAACACGCGGTGCGCGCGTAAATGGGAAGTTGATTCCTCTAAGCCACGAGTTGAAAAGTGGCGATCAAGTGGAAATAATCACCTCAGAACACGCAAAACCGACCAATAACTGGCTGGATTATGCCACGACCGCAAGGGCACGATCCAAAATAAAATCTTCTCTAAAAGATGAGAAAAAAGGGGTAGCCGCAGAAGGCAAAGTCATTCTTGCCCGCAAGCTGCGGTCGCAGAAAATCACCCTGGATGAAAAAGTGATCAATGAGATGGTGATGTTTTTTAAACTTAAAACATCCCTAGATCTATTTTATAGGGCAGGTATAGGCACTCTGGACAATAAAATGATCAAGGAATATGCGTCATCACGCAGCAACGCCTTGGTGAGTTATTTTAAAAATAAAATAAGAAAGCCTGTCGTACCCGAGCATGTAGATAAAGATGAGATCACCGAAAAATATGACCTGCTCGTATTTGGTAAAGAGGAGCAAAAACTAGATTATACGCTTTCTTCTTGTTGCAATCCCATTCCCGGTGATCCTGTTTTTGGATTTACAACCGTAAAAGATGGCATCAAGGTTCATAAACAAAACTGCCCCAATGCCATCTCCCTACAGAGCAAATATTCTTACAGGATTTTAACCGCAAAATGGATCGATTCTTCCGCCAGGGACTTTAAGGCAGATCTTGAACTTACTGGTATTGACCAGATTGGACTGGTAAATTCAATCACACGGGAGATTTCAGACCACATGCATGTAAATATGCGCCACCTTAATTTTACCACAAACGATGGTGTTTTTAAAGGTAATATTACAGTTATTGTACAGAACAAAACCCACTTAGAAAACCTTATTGACAACCTTAAAAAGATTTCTGGGATTGATAAGGTGACTAGAAATTGAGTTCAACGTTTTTATTTGAATGAAGTTTAATTTCAGAAAACCCAGTTTCAGAAAATACCTATAAAAGTTCGTTGGAAGGGTTTTTAAACGCGTTTTTGCTCTAAAACCTAGAAGGAATATTCAATCATTTGGTCATCTCACTACATTTCGTTTTGTATTGCTTATATTCAAAAAGCAAAAACACGTTCCATCGCAGATAGTAAAAAATAGACGCGTTTTTTTTTAGAATTCGTGGGTTTAAAGCCATAAATTTGAAAAATGGCTATATCCGGATGGATTCACCTGTATGATAGAAAACCCAATATGGCATTAAAAGCAACAATTAATAAAGATCAGGAAGTCGTAAAAAACGTCTTCACCACATTTCTGGAAGATCATGGCCACCGCAAAACACCGGAGCGCTATGCGATCTTGCAGGAAATTTATATTCACGAAGATCATTTTGATATCGAGTCGCTGTACATCAGCATGAAGAACAAGAATTATCGCGTAAGCAGGGCCACGCTCTACAACACGATAGAACTTTTGCTCGATTGTGGTCTGGTGCGCAAACATCAGTTTGGCCAGAACCAGTCGCAATATGAAAAATCATATTTTGATAAACAGCACGACCATGTGATCCTGACTGATACCGGCGAAGTGATTGAGTTTTGCGATCCGCGCATTCAGTCTATAAAAACCACTATAGAAGAGGTTTTTAATATCGAGATCAAAAAACATTCCCTTTATTTTTACGGAAACAGAAAATCAACCGAAGAAAATTCTAATACAAACGATTAATGGCAGTAGATTTACTACTCGGGCTTCAGT
>DRGP01000030.1 GCA_011050015.1 Leeuwenhoekiella sp.
ACCTTTAATAATACCTTTGCTTTTTGCTGAAGATAAAACTCCCAGTGTTCCGATACATTTAATATTAAAGTTTTCCGCGATATTCCTCGCCTTTTTATCATCTATGAGCAGAAAATCTGCGTTGAGTTCCTTATACAAAATTACAGATTCAGACTCCCCGTAATCCATAACAAATGTTAGATCATTAAACCGCTCAATAGGAGTGATTTTTGTTTTAAAATAGTCATCTACGTCTTTATAGAATTCTGTGCTTTTGTCCAACGTAATCAAAGAGTTTGTCTATTAATTTTAGCTTATGAATGAGTGCTAATGAATAGGTCCAGCATCTGCAATTACAAGTCCGTTTTTAATCATTTTAATTTTTCAATATCCTTCAAAATATCGTCTTTGGTCAGGTTTGAAATTGGAATTTTATTTTTGGAGAGTTCCTCTTCAAATGCAAGTCTTGACAACCCGGAAAGTTGCGCTGCTTTACCAATGGTAAGCTTTTGTGTAGTATAAAGTTGAATTGCCAATGTAAGCTGAATCCGTTTTTTTAGATCGTTTTCTGACTCATTTAAAGCCAGAAGAATATCACTGGGAAAATCTACCGAAATTGTTTGCACATCCATCTCTTTCTTCTTTTAATCAAATTTAATGATTTTCAATCAAGTTCAATTTTAATTTGGCTTTTTAGCCGCGTTCTGTCTTGAAAGCTTTCGGGATTCCACAGGCCGTAAGTTTAATAATTGAATTTTTTGTCTACAGCAGAAGCAATACTTAAGTTCTACTCACCGTAAACTTCAACAGCTTTTTAGATCCTTCCGGCACCCGGTATCGCTCATCACTACGATGGCCCATAACCCATATTATCTCATTGCCGTTGCAAAGCACTTTGGTTTTTTCCTTGTCTAAAATAGAGAATTTTTCATCCTTAAAATATTTGCTGAGCTTCTTTTTACCCTGCATCCCAAAAGGATAAAAATAATCACCTTCCTCCCAGTTTCTCACGGTAAGTGGAAAATTAAGCTGTTCCACATCAAAAACAGCTGATTTAGGGTCAAAATCATCTGCTTTTTCTACGTATTCCATGCGTAATACGAATTCGTCTAGGTTCAGCATATTGTCGTCTTCGTGCACCAGAACAGGTGGTGTTTTTTGATTCTGAAGGAGCGTCAATAGCAAAAAGTCACGATCTTTGACCAAACGGTGCGTGGATGAAGAAACAATTTTCCCAGATTGGGCATTCAGCAACTCATAAATATCATCCCAGGCCGTAAAACCAAAATTTTTGAGCAGTTCATAAAGTACCGCCGCGGTGTGAGGAAGTTGTTTAAGTTGTTCAATATTTAACCGAAAACCGTCAAAAGTCTGGGTCACCACTTTCGGATAAATAAATGAAATGTAATCCTCTACCAGCGCACTGCTGGACTGCAGGTGTTTTAATGAAGTTGAAAAAGCATTTAACAGATTTGGTGCAGCCTTCAGCAGTTCGGGCACCGCGTGGTGCCGAAAGTGGTTACGCAAATAGTGGTCTGTATTGTTGCTGGCATCTTCCCGCCATTGTATGTTATTTTTTTCGGCATAGTCTGCAATCTGTTCCCGTGAAAATGGTAATAATGGACGTAAAATCGGTCCGTTTTGTTCCGGAATTCCCTGCAAACCGTCAATACCACTGCCGCGGCTCAGGTTGATCAAAAAGGTTTCAAGCGCATCATTGGCGTGGTGCGCGGTAAGAATATATTGAGCATCCTGATCTTGACGCAGCTCTTCAAACCAAGGGTAGCGCAGCTCACGGGCCGCCATTTGGGTAGAAATTTTATGATCTGAAGCAAAAAAAAGCGTATCAAAATTTTGAATAAAAACCCGATTATTGAGTTTTTTTCCCAATTTTTCAATAAAAAGTGCATCTTTATCACTTTCCACACCGCGCAGTTTAAAATTGCAGTGGGCTAAAATAACCGGGTATTTTAGCGCATGTAAAAGATGTGCCAGTACCATGCTGTCCACACCACCACTTATTGCAAGGATAGATAAGGATTTTTTAAGGTTGGGAAATTGATTTTCCAGATGGTTTCTAAAAGCTTTAAGCATATCTCAAAGATAAAGAAAACTGCCTTTTAAAAGAGACCTTAGCTGTTTAGTTACCTTCTAAAACCTCCCGCATTGCTTTTGCTTTGAGCAGACATTCTTCATATTCTTTCTCAGGATCCGCCATGGCAGTGATCGCGCTCCCTACCGGAAATGAAACGTACTTTTTTACCGCATCATAAAGAATACTGCGAATAACCACATTGAAATCAAAATCTCCCTCCGGTGTAAAATATCCCAGAGCGCCGCTATATAAACCACGTTTGTGACGCTCCAGATTCTCAATAATTTTCATAGCCGAAACCTTAGGCGCGCCGGTCATGCTGCCCATCGGGAAGGTTTTTTTGATCACATCAATCACAGGAATATCCTTATCAACGGTGGCGCTTATCGTTGATACTAACTGATGCACTTGCTTAAAAGAATAGGTCTCGCAGAGTTCGTCAACCTGTACACTACCTTTTTGCGCCACCCGCGAAAGATCGTTGCGTACGAGATCTGTGATCATGATATTCTCGCTGCGTTCTTTCTCATCTTTAGCAAGAGCATGGGCAATTTGAGCATCTTCGGCTGGGTTTTTACTCCGTCTTGCGGTCCCTTTTATGGGTTGGCTGATGAGTTTATCTCCCTTTTTTCTTAAATAACGCTCTGGCGAGGTACACAGCACATACTTTTCGGCTTGTTTAAAATAAGCGGCAAAGGGAGCTTGCGAGATTCGGTTCAATTTATTGAACGTTTCCAGCGCATCTATACTTCCGTCGGCGTAAAATTCCTGGCAAAAATTGGCTTCATAAATATCCCCCCGGTGAATGTGATCCAGCATAGTGCCCACCTGCTTCAAATATTCTGATTTATTGAACTGCGATTGAATTTTCAGTCTATTTGACGGTTTTTTAGGCAAAAAGGACTGATTTTCAATAGCTCTAAAGTCGGTATTTGCTTGATCTTCAACATCGGGAATATACATTTGTGTGAGTATATTTCCGCGCAGCATAATTATTTTTTGAGGCTGAAAAAAATACAGTGCGGGAAATTGAAGACTATCTTTATGTTTAGAAGCCAAATCTTCCAAATCATTTTTGAGGTCATAGGAAAGATATCCAAAAATCCAGTCATGGGTTTTAGCCAGGTAAGTAGCCAGTTTTTCAAAGGCTCCCAGCGGATCTGTGCACTGCAGCGCAGAAACCTCACCCACGGCAAGCAGCGCGTCAAAGTTACCGTATTGATCCTTGTGTTTGTTGCTATCCAGCCAGATTGCTGTGGTGTGGGCTGCACCCCAAGCGAGCAATTGCCTTTTAATAGCAGCGGGATCTGCTAGCGTTCTAGTTGTAGTACTTCGTCTCAAGGTGGTAAAAATAGGGTTTTATGCCTACCTGATAAGATTTAAAAATAAAAACCGCCACTAACAAACTAGTGGCGGTTCTATTTAAACGTAAGCAATGCTTACATACTATCAATCTCTTTGCGGAGCTCCTCTTTGGTCTTACCCGTTTTTTCTTGCATACGGCCTACCATTTCATCAAATTTACCTTCTGCGTATGTGGTATCATCGTCGGTTAAATCTCCGTATTTTTGCTTGAATTTTCCTTTTACCTGTTTCCATTTTCCTTCTAAATTGTCTGAGTTCATCTTATATTATTTTTAGTTATTACTTATTTTTAACTAAATTAGAAATGTAGTGTATCGTTTTCGCACAATAAAATGCCAAAATTTTCTATCTTTTACGTTAAAAATAAAATTCCATGAAAAAAATCACTGCTATTTTTATGCTCTTCTTTACAGCCGTGTCGTGTCAAAATGATGTAAAACAGGGCACAACGACCTATTATTTAATACGGCACGCCGAAAAACAATCAGGAAATGACCCAATTTTAACCGAAAAAGGCAGGGAAAGATCCAGTTTCTGGGCGCAATACTTTAAAAATAAGTCTCTTGAAGCGATTTACAGTACCGATACAAAACGCACAATGGCCACCGCAAAACTTACCGCAAAAGAATTTGACCTAAAAATAAATACCTACGACGCGGCGGCTATGTACGACACCGATTTTAAAGAGAAAACCACCGGTAAAACCGTACTTATTGTTGGCCATAGCAACACCACTCCAGAATTTGTAAATGAAATAATTGCCGAAAAGCGCTATCAGCATATTGATGACAACGAGTTTGGCACTGTTTTTAAAGTCATTCTAAATGAGAATGGAAATGCTAAAGTGGAAAAGGAAACGATCAACAGTTGGGACATGCCTTGACCGCTACATTTTTTAAAGCGATGGTAGAGAGCAGTTCTAACTTGTCATTTATAAAAAGGGAATCTAAGGATTGCAGCGGGGGATACTGCTCATTGGGCTTGTAATTTCTGTAATCTACCACGCGAACCCCGTTGATCTCTCGCGGGTTATACACTTCGCGGAATCTGGTACCGCCCTCATTTACCTGATAGTTGTAGGCCATATAACCTACCGTAAAATCCTGCGTATTGATCCAGTACATAAAGTGGTCTTCATAATCTTTGCCACCGCCCTGCTTCTCAAAACCTACCTTAACCTCATAATACGATTTTCCCTTTATACGTACCGTATCAATGAGTTCCTTGTTTACAGCAGGATTATCAAGTCCATAAGGGAGCACGGCAAAATAATGCACGGAATTCACCGAGTTGCTGTATTTTTCGGTCATGGAATCAGCAAGTTTTACCGGTTTGTTTTTTATGCTACGCGCAAAACCGGTATTGCTCAGCACATCTAACGTATCGCTACAGCTATTGTCAGAACAACGACTAAGTGCAAAATTCCCATTTTCACGTTTGGCTTTATAAAATTTATCCCTAAAGTTGAAAGAGATCGTCGCGTTGTCAAGCACTTTTTTACCAGCGCGCTGAACGGCCTTATTGATAATGGTTTCGACAGGATCGGTTTCTTTTTCCTGCTGGCAGGCCGCGGCAAATAAAAGTACCGTTAAAACCGTGAAAATCTTCCTCATATGCTCATTTTTCGGCAAAATTAAGGCTTCTAACTTCAATTACCCAAGCTGATTTAAAAATAGTATTTTTGTTGCGTGGAGACTTTTAACTCATTTTTGATTGAAATACGTTGATTTTAGGGCTATTTAAGTGGAAAGAGGCACTACTTAGAAATCCGTTTTCAACACGTTATTAAAACCTTATGAAACAGACCAACACCATAAATATAAAAAACAAAAAAGCACGTTTTGAATACGAACTGCTTGATAAATTCATCGCCGGCATCAAGCTTGAAGGTACCGAGATCAAATCGATCCGGGAGGGTAAGGCATCGATTACAGAGAGTTTTTGTGAGTTTCAGGGCGATGAACTTTTTGTCGTCAATATGACCATCCAGATTTATTCACACGCCACCTTTTTTAACCATGAGCCTAAAAAGGAACGTAAATTATTGTTGAAACGCCGCGAACTGAACAAACTTCATAAAGAAGTAAAAACTGGCGGTACGACCATTGTACCCCTTAAAATGTTTATCAATGACCGCGGACTCGCAAAACTGCAGATTGCACTCGCCAAAGGTAAAAAGCTGCACGATAAGCGGGATGTCATAAAAGACCGCGATAGCAAGCGCAGGCTAAGCCGCATTAAAAAAGACTTCAATAATTAGTATCTTCTGTCATAAGGCCAGATCTTAAAAATACGCGCTGCAACAATGAACATTGATAAAGGTCTCTTTAGGAGAATTTTTAAACGCATGGTATGCAATTAAAATTACTCTTACTGCTTTTTTTCTGTTTCCCAATTATCCTACAGGCGCAGGTTACCGGTACCGTGACCAGTACCACAGGAGAGCAGTTGCCTTTTGTAAATATCTATGTAAAAAACACTGCGCTGGGAACCACCTCAAATGCCGAGGGCAATTACCGTTTAAACATAACACAGCCTGGGGATTACGCGATCACCTTTCAGTTTCTGGGTTTTTCCACAAAAACGGTAAACGCTTCCATAGAAAAACTACCTTTTACCTTAACGATCACCATGGCCGAAGCCGCAACTTCGCTGGACGAGGTTGTGGTTGATGCGAGCATCAATCCTGCTGATCGCATTATCCGCGAAGTCATTGCCAATAAAGAAGAAGTTCTTGCCAAACAAAAGGCCTATACGGCAGATTTTTATTCCCGCGGCTTATGGAAAGTGCATAACGCGCCAAAAAGTATTCTGGGTCAGGAAATCGATCTGGGCAGCGGGCTCGATTCCACCCGTTCTGGCATCGTGTACCTCAGCGAGACCATTTCTACCATTGCCTACCGCGCCCCAGATGATTTTAAGGAAAAAATCACCGCCAGCAAAGTGAGCGGTGATGATCAGGGATTTAGCTTTAACAGTGCACAAGAAGCCGAATTTTCATTCTACGAGAACACGCTAGACCTTAACGCCGCCCTTGTCTCCCCTATCGCCGATTATGCCTTTAATTATTACCGTTACAGACTGGTGGGTACGTTTTATGAAAACACTGCACTCATCAATAAAATCGAAGTGATCCCGAAACGGGAAAACGATCGGGTTTTTAGTGGATTCATCTACGTGGTTGAAGACGCTTGGCAATTATATGGCGCTGAACTGACCACCACGGGAACGGCTATACAAGTTCCTTTTATAGAAAAACTGGTATTTAAGCACAATTTTAAGTACAATGCCACCGAAAAACTATGGACAAAACGCTCCCAGACCATTGATTTTGGCTTCAAAATGTTCGGTTTTGGTGGTGACGGTCGGTTTACCGCGGTGTATGACAATTATGATTTCCAGCCCGATTTTGATCGGACAAGCTTTAGCAATGAGGTGCTTTCTTTCGCTGAAAGCGCCAACAAAAAAGACAGCCTTTATTGGCTAAAAGTTCGTCCGGTACCGCTTACCACAGAAGAGCAGAACGATTATCTGGTAAAAGACAGCCTACAGATCGTAGAACATTCTAAAAAGTATATGGATTCTGTAGATGCAGATCACAACGCCTTTAAACTGCTCGACCCATTAATGGGATATAGCTATGAGAACACCTACGAGCGCTGGCGGCTAAGCATGGGCAGCCCATTGCTCAATGTGCGTTTTAACACGTTGCAGGGCTGGAACAGCGCCCTGGATTTCAATTACAGTTCATGGACCGAAAATTATGAAAGCGCATTCAATGCCAATCTTCAAGCTACTTACGGACTTTCTGATGAGCGATTACGCTTTACCGGCGGCATAAGCAAGCGTTTTGACCGGATCACCAGACGCTCACTCTGGCTGCGTGGTGGTCAGGAAGTAAAACAGTTTAATGCAAATGACGCCATACCCAGTTTAGTAAACAGTATTGCTACACTCTTCTGGGAACGCAATTACCTCAAAGCCTACGATCTTAGTTTTGCACAAGTGGGATATAGCGAGGAGCTTTTTAATGGTTTTCAGCTCAATGCAAACCTTAATTACGAGCGGCGCAAAGCGCTTTTTAATACCACAGATTATGTGCTCATTAAAAATAAGGTAGATTATACGTCTAATAATCCGCTGGCACCGAACGATTTTGATACGCCTGTTATAACCACTCATGAGATAGCCAGACTTAAGCTTTCGGCTCGCATCAATTTTGACCAGAAATACATGAGTTACCCAAATGGGAAATTCAATGTTGGAGAATCCCATTATCCCACACTTGATCTAGGTATTGAACAAGGTTTTGGCGCTTCCTGCGGTTCGCTGAACTTTACTCAGCTCGGCGCAAGACTTTCACAAGAGGTTCCGTTGGGCAATAAGGGAAGTTTTCAATACAGTTTGGGCGGCGGTACTTTTCTGCACGGTGACGCCATAAGTTTTGTGGATTATAAACACTTTAGCGGTAACCAAACCCGCGTAAACCTCAATGCCGGCAGCATCAATAGTTTCAACCTGCTCCCTTATTATGAGTTGAGCACAAATAAAAGCTACTTTGAAGGCCATCTGGAACATGATTTTAAGGGATATATTTTGGGTAAAATACCGGGAATTCGTGCCTTAAACCTCAATTTATTGGCCGGGGCAAAACTCTTGGCCAGGCAATCGGGGAAACCGTATAGTGAACTCTCGCTAGGCCTGGGCAACCTGGGTTTTGGCAAGTTTCGCTTTTTGCGCATTGATTACGTGCGTTCCTTTTATAATGGTGGAAACGATGGTGCGTTTGTTTTTGGCTTAAAATTTTAATCTTTTCCTGCCCAGAGGAATCCCGTTGCAGTTTAAAACTTTAGTATATTGCATAAGGCTAATTGCCTTAACTTTATTGATTATGAGACTGAAATCCGGAAAATCATTCAATTTTACCTGTTTTTTGGCCATAAACATCCATTTTTGGCTCTTGTTGGGCACTATTTCGGGCTACGCCCAAATTCAGGGCTGTACCGATTCACAAGCAACTAATTATAATCCAGAGGCTACTGTAAACGATGGCAGTTGTATGTATAATGATACGATTGTCGCGCCCTCCAGCAGTATCGATTTACCGGAAACCCTTCAAGAAACCTCCGGACTCCTTTTTTGGGATAACGACCTGCTCACTCATAATGACAGTAACGATACCACACTTTATAGCATAAATCCTGAAACGGGTGAGATTACACAAGAATTCGACTTAAAAGGGACCAAAAATAAAGATTGGGAAGAAATCACTCAGGACGAAAACTTCATTTATGTAGGCGATTTTGGCAACAACCTCAGTGGAAATCGAACTGACTTAAAAATACTACGGGTGACCAAGAGCAGCCTATTCGAAAATAAACCAGAAATAGACACCATAAATTTCAGTTATGCAGATCAAACTGACTTTAGCGCAAAACCCAGCAACCAGACCGATTATGATTGTGAGGCCTTTTTTACTTCCGGTGACAGTCTATACCTTGTCACCAAGCAATGGGTAAGCCAGCAAAGTGCAGTTTATACCCTACCAAAAACACCCGGCACCTATGAGGCCCGGTTAAAAACCAGCCTTGCTGTGCAAGGGCTCACCACGGGCGCCACATTCCTGCCAGATAAGCGTTTACTTGCATTATCTGGTTATAGCACCTCATTAGAACCGTTTATTTATCTAGTTTACGATTATAAAAACCTTGATTTTAACCATGCTAATAAGCGCAAGTTAAGGCTGGAACTGCCATTTGCACAAGTAGAGGGAATTACGACTAAAGATGGTCTTGAATATTACCTTTCCAACGAATATTTCTCTAAGCCTCCATTTATAAACTCGCCGCAGCGACTGCACCGCTTTAATCTAGATGCCTATCTTTCGGGCTATCTGGACAGTTTAGACTTAAAACTGGAACAACCGGAAAATAGAACGGGTTTCACACTATATCCACTGCCTACCCATGGATTGATTGCCATCGATAACCTTCCAGACGGACATTCTTTAAAATACCATATTGTAGCATCAAACGGACAAATCTTACAAACCGGCTTATTGAATGCAACAAATAAAGACATAGATGTAAGTCCACTTGTACCAGGCACCTACTTTCTCAAAATAGACTCACAAAAAGATGCCTTAAAAATCGTTAAGCGTTGAATGTGCACCTCTTTTCCCCTCGGAAATAAAAAGGTTTTATAGCGGTTGGAAAATGGTTAATTTTAAACCATGAAAAAGTATATTCCCCTCTTAGTTATAACCTGCCTTACCTTTTTTTCCTGCGAAAGCGATAAAAGCATTAACCTCACAAAGATGCAGGGATTCCCTGAAGATGTTATGGGCTGTACGTGCTATTTTTCGGAAAATGAAGCCGATTTTAAGGCTCAAAAGTTCATTTATGTAGATAGTTATGAACGCAATCCCGCCTACATTTCCATAGATAACAAACTGGTTCCCGTAGATGCTGAAAACAGTGACGGCAGCGGTTATGAGGTTATCTTGGATATTGACAAAGAAGTGCAGCTGGGAAGCGAATTATACCATCGTGAAGGTACGATCACGGTAGTACATGAAAGTGGAGCTGTGGTCACCCAACCTATTTATGGTGAATGCGGTTGCTAAATTAAAAAATTGATAGTGTGAATACCGAAAAACAACAACCCGAAAACTGGCTCCGCGGTCCCATACCAGAGATTCCAGATGTATTGCAACCGGCTGCGCATGCACTCTTGCAATCGCTAGAGGAAATAAAAATTTATACGAAAGATTTCCCCATCGCCTTGCTTGATGAAAAACCTGCGGGGCGTGCCTCAGTAGCATTTCACTTAAAACACATCACCGGAGTTCTGGATCGTATGCTTACTTACGCCAAAGAAGAACCACTGAGCAAAAAACAGTTTGATTACCTTAAAAACGAACAAAATACCGCAGAAAACAGCACTTTTGAAGGATTTATTAACGCTTTTGAAGAAAAAGTAAACGAAGCTTTCGCCTATTTTAGAAAGCTGAACCCTGAAAACCTTACAGATTCACGCAGCGTGGGCAGAAAAAAATTGCCATCAACGCTTATAGGTCTCCTTTTTCACGCCGCAGAACACAGTCAGCGGCACGTGGGGCAGTTGCTGGTAACAGTAAGTGTACTCAAGGAACTGGAGCGTTAATAATCAACACGATCACTTTTTGCATCCCATTTTTTAAAAATATCTACAGCCTGATCCCTTTCGGTTTGCTCAAAGGGAATTTTACGATTTTTCATGGGCTTTTCTAGTTCGTCGTAAATAAATTGATCATCAAAGCCTATGGCTGCGGCATCTTCTTGAGTGGCCGCGTAAAAAACCTGCTTAAAACGAGACCAATAGATCGCGCCCAGGCACATGGGACAAGGTTCGCACGAAGTATATAAAATACAATCATCCAACTGAAAACTACCTAACTTATCGCAAGCTAACCGAATAGCTGCAATTTCGGCGTGGGCCGTGGGATCATTTGTAGAAGTTACCTGGTTACTGGCTTCAGCAATGATTTCTCCATTTTTAACGATTACTGCGCCAAAGGGTCCGCCGGTACCTTCTTGCATTCCTTGGTCGGCAAGCGCGATGGCGCGTTGCATAAATGTATTTTGGTCTTTACTCATTAATGTTGTACAAATTAGGGTTTATAATAATTATTTGACAAATATTCATAATAAGCACCTTCACTTTTCAAGGGGAAGGTGGCTCGGTAAGGGTCGGAAGGATTTGTGGGTGATTTACAACTCAAATTTCGATTAAATTAGTGTGGTCATCCCCTCCTTAGAAAGGAGGGGAACTTTCTTTCCTTTGAAACCAATTAAAATTCAATACTCACCAAAATCCCACAAAACACCCCTAATTTTTATCTTCAAGCAAGGGCACGAATCGAAAATCACCGTATTCTTTCTTTTCAAATTTTCGGGGTGCCGTACGGGCTATTTGGGTCATGATCTGCGTTCCACCTTCCCCGACAGGAATGATGAGCCTTCCTCCTACTTTTAATTGCCGTAAAAGTGCTTTGGGAATATAGGGAGCGCCAGCGGTGACAATAATCCCGTCAAAAGGGCCATAATCTGGCATACCCAGATAACCGTCGCCAAAAGTGAGCCTTTTCGGGCGATAGCCCAGCTTATTGAGAAAATTCTTGGTTTTTTTAAAAAGCGTTTGCTGTCGCTCTATGGAATATACCTTAGCGCCCAGCTCGCACAAAACAGCGGTCTGATAGCCGCTGCCCGTGCCAATTTCCAGAATCATATCCCCTTTTTTTACGCCCAGCAATTCCGTTTGAAAAGCTACGGTGTAAGGTTGTGATATGGTCTGGTCTGCGGCGATGGGAAACGCCTTATCCTGATATGCATGATCCTCAAAGCTGCTATCCATAAACCAATGTCGCGGTATTTTCCTGATGGCGTCTAGAATGGCTTCATCTGTAATCCCCTTATCGGCTACGATCTTGGCCAGCAAACGGCGTTTTCCCTGATGGCGGGTCGTATCTTTCATTAATTTTACTGTAATTTTTTGACTATATGTTATGTGTAAATTATTTTTATTCCTAAAAAAACTAGTCGTAGCCTCTCTAAGCTACCATGAATGATCTGCCATACTTCTTCTACATCAATACCAAAATAGTTATGCGCAATTAGATTCCTGAAATTTTTAACTTTAATCCAGTTTACTTCCCCATCTGAAGAAGCAATAAACTCATTGGAAAGCTTTCCTGCCTTTCACCAATAATGATAAAATTCACCATTGAAGCATCAATGAAATCTCATCCATATAAAAAGAATCGGCATCATTAAATTTTTGAGAATAGTCATTAATCTTATCAATAGATGCTATCATATTCAATATACACGCAATATCTTTTTGGGATAGTTCAGACATAGGCAGCTTTTAACAAAATTTGCTTCCTAAATACAGGTTTAACGTACTTCTCACGACAAATATCTACTGTTTGATTAAAATGTATCTGTAATTCTTTTTTAAGCTTTTGTTTTATTTCATAGAGATTCAAGGTGTTTTCCTCAAATTCAACAATAATATCTATATCACTATTTTCGGTCTGCTCTTCACGCACCACAGAGCCAAAAACGCCAGTTTTGACTAAATGGTATTCCTTCATCAAAAGCAGTTTGTTAGCTGACAAATACGTTATGAGCTCCTGTTTTTTGACTATGCTTTTGACTTTAATCCAATATAACTAAATCAAAAACCTCAATGCAAGCATACGAGGTATGAATAGAAAATATTTTAAAATTTACGAGGCAAGCCTCGGGGAATTAGACCCTCAATGAGGGATTAAATTACAACTACAGTCGATCAGGCCGTAGCTTCATTTTTTTAATATAATGTCTTATCTCGTTTAAAAGGATAGCATCATAAAATTCAATCTCAAAATTAAGCAAATAATCTGGCTTTTCTTTTTAATCCGTTGAGCGATTGATTATAGTAATGATACTTCCATAGCAGTCAAATTAATAGCTATTCTTGCCCAGAAACCTTATTTTTGTGGAAAACGAAAACCTATGATCAAAGCTGGCGTTTTGGGTGCGGGCCACCTGGGGAAAATACATTTAAAACTCCTTAAACAATCTAAAAACTATGAACTCGTGGGCTTTTATGACGAGGCCCCGGGCGCTACGGAAGCGATTGTTAAAGAATTCGGTTATACTGCCTTTAAAAGCACAAATGCACTTATTGAAGCCTGCGATATGGTTGTGGTGGTAACACCCACAAGCCGTCATTACGACTGCGCTGAAGCTGTGATTAAAGCTGGTAAGCATGTATTTATAGAAAAACCCATTGCAGAGACAGTTGATGAGGCAAATATGCTTATAAAAATGGCCGAAAAGCACCATATACTTGGGCAAGTAGGTCATGTAGAACGTTTTAACCCAGCGTTTCTCGCCGTGCAGGATATCATAGAAAACCCCATGTTTATTGAAGCGCACCGCCTGGCAGAATTTAATCCCCGCGGCACCGATGTTCCCGTGGTGCTTGATCTTATGATTCATGATATAGACGCTATACTCAGTGTGGTCAAAAGCTCGGTAAAGCACGTTTCAGCATCGGGAGTTTCTGTAATCAGCGATACGCCAGATATTGCAAACGCCCGTATCGAATTTGAAAACGGCTGTGTGGCCAACTTAACAGCAAGCCGCATCTCGATGAAAAAAATGCGAAAAGCACGGTTTTTTCAAAGGGACGCCTATATTTCAGTTGATTTTCTGGAGAAAAAATGTGAGGTCGTACGTATGAAGGGCGCTCCCGAAAAACCGGATGAATTTGCCATGATCCTCCAAAATGCCGAGGGGATTAAAAAACAGATCTATTTTGAAAATCCCGAAGTTTCAGAAAACAATGCCATTCTTGACGAATTAGAGTCTTTTGCAGATGCAATTAACAATGGAACTACACCTACCGTAAACCTGGAGCACGGAACTGAAGCACTTCGGGTCGCCATGCTCGTCATCGATGATCTATAGGCATAGATTTCCAATAGCTGGAAAATCAAAACACATTGAAAATTAAATACAACGCATGAAAAATATAGCAGTAATAGGAGCTGGAACCATGGGTAATGGTATCGCACATACCTTTGCGCAAAGTGGTTTTAAAGTTCAGTTAGTTGATATTAATGAAGATTCGCTTAAAAAAGGTATTTCCACCATTTCAAAAAACCTAGATCGGCAAGTAGCCAAAGAAATCATTACCGAAGCTGAAAAAAATGAGACCATGCTGCGCATTATTCCTCTTTCTGATCTGGAAAATGCGGTAGCAAAGGCAGATCTTGTGGTAGAAGCGGCCAGTGAAAACCTACAGATAAAAACCGAAATATTTAAAAAACTGGATCAATATTGTCCTTCCCACACAATCCTTGCTACAAATACCTCCTCCATCTCAATCACCCAACTTGCGGCGCAGACCAAGCGGCCCGAACAGGTAATAGGGATGCACTTTATGAACCCCGTACCCATTATGAAACTCGTAGAGGTTATTTGCGGCTATACCACCAGTGAAAGTACTACCAGCACGGTCATGAACTTGAGTGAGCAACTGGGCAAAACGCCTGTAGAAGTAAATGATTACCCAGGCTTTGTGGCAAACCGTATTTTAATGCCCATGATTAACGAGGCCATTGAGACGCTGTACCATGGCGTTGCTGGCCTGCAGGAGATCGATACGGTGATGAAACTCGGTATGGCGCATCCCATGGGGCCATTACAATTGGCCGATTTTATAGGCCTCGATGTCTGTCTCGCGATTATGGACGTCCTTTATGAAGGCTTCAAAAATCCAAAATATGCACCTTGCCCCCTACTCGTCAACATGGTGCGCGCAGGTAAAATGGGCGTTAAGTCCAAAGAAGGTTTTTACGATTATAATGAAAGTAAAAAAGCGGAAATACCAGCAGCCCAATTCGCCTGATTATTAGTTAATATGAATATTTTCCCTTGAAAATAAAACCCTTTAAAGCCGTACGCCCTACCCGAGATAAGGTTAGTCTTATCGCGGCACGATCCTATGAGACCTATACCAAAGCCGAACGCGAGGCAAGACTGGACAACAATCCGTTTTCATTTTTACATATTGTCAATCCGGGCTATAAATACCATACAGAAATTTCCGGAACAGCGCGTTTTGAACTTGTGCGCAACCGCTATCAGGAATTTAAAGAAGACGGTGTTTTTATTCAGGAAAAGGTACCGGCCTATTACGTTTATAAAATTGTAGATCGGGATGAGCAGGAATTTATAGGTCTGGTGGCCGCTGCCAGCGTGGAAGATTATGCAGAGAACGTGATCAAAAAACACGAGGATACTTTACGTGTACGCGAAGAACTTTTCAAAGACTATTTAAAAACAGTAGGTTTTAACGCAGAAGCTGTGCTACTTACATATCCCGATCATTCCGATATCAAAAGTATTTTTGATCAAGTGATGAGTGAGCGTGCCGAATACGAGTTTACAACAACCTACCGCGATACGCATTACCTTTGGCCGGTGCTTGATGCAAATGTGGTAAAGCAGATTACAGAACTGTTCAGCGCCATTAATCCTGTATATATAGCAGATGGTCATCACAGATCGAGTTCCTCGTATTTACTAGCTGAAGATTTAAAAAGAGACAATAAAAAACATGACGGCGATGAGCCCTATAATTTCTTTATGAGTTACCTGCTCCCGGAGTCGCAGCTACGCATACACGGTTTTAGTCGTTTGGTACAAGATTTAAACGGTCTGGACAGCGAGGGTTTTTTAATTGCTTTAGATAATTATTATAAAATAGAAAACCGTGGCGGTGAATACTATGAACCTACAAAACCACATCATTTTTGCATGTATTTGGACGGTGAATTCTATTCGCTCACGCTGCGCAAAAGACACCGCAATTTTGAAAACGCGCTTGAAATACTGGATGCGCAAATTTTATACACTACCATTTTAAAACCCATACTACATATAGGCGATTTACGCTATGACAGCCGCATCGCCTATGGTACCGGCAAGAACGATATGGTACAAGTAAAAGAACAGGTAGATAGTGGTGCGTTTGCGGTAGGTTTTAGTATGCTTCCACCAGATATTGAACAGGTCAAAGCCATCGCTGATGCCGATCTTAAAATGCCTCCAAAATCGACTTATATTCAGCCGAAATTGCGCAGTGGGGTAACGATTTACGAATTTTAATCTGTTGTGGAAAATTTCCCTATTTTGTAGTACTATTATAATAGTATGATTTTCGCATCTTCGAAAACATGTTTAAGGCCTAAACCTTAACTTTACGGTTTGATCATCCACTAAAAAACAACGCTTTTGGACATAGCAGCAAATATCAAAAAATTCCGAGACGAAATTTCAGACGAGGTCATTCTAGTCGCCATTTCCAAAACCAAACCCAACGAAGACTTGCAGGAAGCCTATGATGCCGGCCAGCGTATTTTTGGTGAGAACAGAATTCAGGAAATGACTGATAAATGGGAAGCGCTCCCCAAAGATATTCAATGGCATATGGTGGGTCATGTGCAGACCAATAAGGTAAAGGAAATGGCGCCTTATGTAAGTCTGGTGCACAGCGCCGACCGTCCAAAACTTTTTAAGGAAATCAATAAAGAGGCCAAAAAGAATGACCGTACCATAGATGTTCTTTTGCAAGTTAAAATCGCAGAAGAGGATAGTAAGTATGGGATGTCACTTAAAAAAGCAGAAGAATTTTTAAAAGAGCAAAAGGCAAAAGATTATCCACATGTAAAACTGGTAGGGCTTATGGGTATGGCCACTTTTACAGATGATGAGGAGCAGGTCACTAAAGAGTTTAAAATCCTTAAGGAACTTTATGATCAGTTTAAAGAATCTAATGAGCTCACGGTACTTTCCACCGGAATGAGCGGTGATTATAAACTGGGGCTTGCGCAGGGTAGCAATATGATACGAATAGGAAGTTCCATTTTTGGAGAAAGGCATTAGCAGTCATTTCAGTCAGTTATGGCGCACTTTTAGGAGGATTAATGAGAATGATTTTTTATGTATGCAGTACTGGACCTGGAAACGACCGGGGGGAAATATAACGAAGAAGGGATCACCGAGGTCGCCATCTATAAATTTAACGGTCATGAGATCGTAGATCAATTTATAAGTCTGGTCAATCCCGAGCGGCCCATACAAACCTTTGTGGTTGGCCTTACCGGCATCAACAACAAAATGCTAAAGAATGCACCCAAATTTTATGAGGTCGCAAAACGTATCATCGAAATAACCCAGGATTGCATTCTTGTAGCCCATAATGCCGAGTTTGATTACCGTATTTTAAAGTTGGAATTTGACCGTCTGGGATATAATTTTCAGCAAAAAAGCCTCTGCACGGTAGAGCTGGCTAAAGATCTGCTGCCCGATGAGCCCAGTTATAGCCTGGGAAAACTGGTGCGCAGCCTGGGCATCCCACTCACAGACCGGCACCGGGCCAATGGTGACGCACTGGCCACCGTAAAATTATTCAAACTGCTTCTTGACAAAGATTCTTCTAAAAAAATCATTCAGCAATCAGTTAAGCTCAATCATAAGAAAAAGCTGGATAATAAACTACTTGATTTGATTGAAGAAGTGCCCAGCACCACGGGCGTATATTATCTGCACAAAGAAAACGGTCGCATCTTGTTTATCGGGAAAAGCAGAAATATGAAAAAGAACTTGTCACAGCATTTTACGAGCGAGAATAAAAAATCGAAAAAACTTCAGAATGATGTTGAAGCGGTAAGCTTTGAGCCTACGGGGAGCGAACTATTAGCACTGCTCAAAGAAAGTGAAGAAATAATTAAAAACAGACCCATTTATAACCGTGCGCCACACAAAAAACTTTTTAAAAATCAAATTGCCTCCTTTAAGGACGACAAAGGTTATATCAATTTTAAAATAGAACGTGCAGACGCCAGAAAGGCACATATAGGTACCTTCAGCAATTACCAATCAGCCAAGTCGCATTTGCATAAAATTGCCGAAAAATACGAACTGGATACGGCTAAATTAGGATTAAAAAAAAACACCACGGAACCGACCCCTCAAGAATCTGTAAGTACCTATAATGATCGTGCAAAAGAATATATAAACAACACTCTTTTTGCCAGAAAAGACCTGGTACTTATAGACCGCGGTCGATCACGCGACGAGCGTGCCGCATTGTTAATAGAAGATGGAAAGTTTAAAGGCTTCGGTTATTACAACTTGAATCACCAGCTCGATAAAGAGATTCTTCACCGCATCATAACCCCTATGAAAGATAGCAAAGAGGCGCGTCACATCCTTCAGTCTTACTTTCGCACAGGAAAGGGCATAAAAGCGCTCGAACTGGAGAATATTGGCAGATAAGCCTTATTTTTAACCACTATCACAACGGTGATAAGCCCACCCTTCTTGAATAACGAATAAAAGATATTTTTTAATCTCGGGTAATTTCATTTATTAAACCCACTTTGTGGGCCTAAAAAGCTATAGTGCAACAGACCACCAAAAAAAACTGGAGGGAAAAAATCCACACCGTCATCGCTGAGGCAGATACCCCTGCGGGAAAAGCTTTTGACATTGTGCTGCTCGTACTTATTTTATTCAGCATCGTTCTGGTAATGCTGGAAAGCGTGGCAGAAGTCAATGCGCTATATCACGATTATTTCTATCTGGGAGAATGGATTATTACTATTTTTTTTTCCATAGAATACGTACTACGCGTCATCAGTATAAAAAAACCTACCGCCTATATTTTTAGCTTTTACGGCATTATAGATTTCTTATCTACCATACCGCTTTATCTATCTTTCTTTATTGTTGGCACAAACGCATTGCTCGCCATTAGGGCCTTACGACTCCTACGTGTTTTTAGAATTTTAAAAATCACACGTTATATAGGAGAGGGTAATAAACTGGCGCGTGCCCTAAAAGACAGCCGACCAAAAATTCTAGTTTTTCTTTTTGCCGTTTTGATACTCTCGGTGATCGCAGGCACGCTCATGTACCTCGTAGAAGGGCCCGAACATGGGTTTAAGAGTATACCCATAAGTATTTACTGGTGTATTGTTACACTAACCACCGTAGGATTTGGTGATATCGCTCCCGTAACTGCCGCGGGACAATTTATCGCCGCCGTGATCATGATTCTGGGATATGGTATTATTGCAGTACCTACTGGAATTGTCACTTCTGAAATGGCCAAGCCCAAAGACAAATCAGGACCTGAGGATGCTCATTACGTGCATACCAACACGCAGACATGCCATAATTGCGGTGCAAAAAATCATCAGGACTCCGCAAAATACTGCCATAAATGCGGTAATAAATTATAATATGGATAATCTTCTAGTTGCCATAGTAGGCCCCACAGCAATAGGTAAAACTGCCCTCGCGATAAAACTGGCGCAGCATTATGAAACCGAAATTATTTCGGCAGATTCCAGGCAGTTTTATAAAGAAATGGAAATAGGTACAGCGATACCTTCAAAAATCGAATTAGCACAGGCTCCACATCATTTCATTCAGCATATTTCCATAGCAAATAAATACAGTGTGGGGCATTTTGAAGAAGATGCCTTAAACCGCTTAAAATCGATCTTTGAGCATCAAAAAATAGCGATTATGGCCGGGGGTTCTGGTCTTTATGTAGATGCGGTACTTCATGGCTTAGATAATTTCCCTAAGACAGATCCTGAAATACGGAAAAAATTAAAAGCACAACTTGATGAGGAAGGTTTACAACCCCTTCAGGAATTGCTCAAAAAAAAAGATATGAAGCATTATAATAATATTGATCTTCATAACCCCCAGCGCATACTCCGCGCCCTAGAAATTTGCATTTCAACCCAAAAACCCTATTCCTCTTTTTTGAGCAAAAACAGGGTAAAAAGACCATTTAATAGCCTAAAAATAGGACTTTTTGCTGATCGCGAAATTATATACGACCGTATCAATAAGCGCGTTGATCTCATGATAAATGAAGGCCTTGAAGAAGAGGCCCGTTCCCTAATTGATCAAAAAGAACTGAATGCACTAAATACGGTAGGTTACAAGGAATTATTCGCCTATTTTGAAGGAAAATTGAGTAAAAACGAGGCTATTTCTGAAATTAAAAAAAATACCCGCAGGTTTGCAAAACGCCAACTTACCTGGTACCGTAAAGATCCCGCTATAAGATGGTTTGACCATAACTATAATTTTAAAGAGATCGTTAAAGCCATAGACCAAGAATGCAAAGCAAAGTAATTTTTAACTAAGAAAGAAGTCCCCCCGATAAAAGAATCGGGGAAGCAATACTTTCCATATTCTACAACCTATGTGTTCCTACTAATTATTCTCTTCACTTTTCTCTTTCTCTTTTTCTTCCTCGTCCTTTTTTACCACAAGACGGAAACCTTCCCCGTGAATGTTCAATATTTCTACAGAATCATCTACTTTTAGATATTTACGCAGTTTTGCAATGTAAACATCCATACTCCTTGAGGTAAAAAAGGACGAGGAAGAAAAAGAGAAAGAGAAAAGTGAAGAGAATAATTAGTAGGAAC
>DRGP01000031.1 GCA_011050015.1 Leeuwenhoekiella sp.
AATATCGGTAACTTTATCATTGGAAATCATAGCGGAAAATTTAGTTAAATATTTGAATTTCAGATACTTAAATATACTAAATTTCCGCTTTTCTACTGCTTCAAAAACACGATAATTACCCTGTTTTTTACATCGAACTCAGGTTTATAGGTTCCATATTGCTTTTAATAAGCATTGTGGCGGGTAAGACCTCGTATAAATTTGGCGTTCCCACATTGTTACTTTTTCTCGCCATTGGTATGCTGGCAGGGTCTGACGGTATTGGTGATATTCATTTTGACGATCCCAATATCGCACAGCTTATCGGGGTGATATCGCTTAATTTCATCCTGTTTTCGGGTGGTCTGGATACCAACTGGAAAGCGGTAAAACCCATTTTAAGAGAGGGTCTGTCACTTTCCACCGTGGGCGTATTGCTCACCGCGGTTTGTGTGGGTGCCTTTGTCTATTATATCACAGATTTTACCATTTATGAAAGCTTGTTGCTGGGGTCTATCGTCTCTTCTACAGATGCGGCAGCGGTATTTTCAATTTTAAGGTCAAAAAACCTCGATTTAAAAAACAATCTCAAGCCTACTTTAGAACTTGAAAGTGGCAGCAACGATCCTATGGCTTACGTGCTCACGATTGCTTTTCTGGGGTTGGTGGTTAATGAGAACCTGAGTGTGTATTCTATGATTCCGCTGTTTTTGCAGCAAATGATTTTGGGCGGGATTGCAGGCTTTGCATTCGGAAGATTAAGTAAATTAATAATCAATAAAATAAGCCTTGATTTTGAAGGGCTATACCCGGTTCTGGTCATTACATTGATGTTTATCACCTTTTCGGCAACCGATTTTATCGGGGGAAACGGTTTTCTTGCCATTTATATTTGCGCCGTTTATCTGGGCAATCAGTATTTGATTCACAAAAACACTATACTCAGAATGTTTGATGGGCTGGCCTGGCTTATGCAGATCGTACTGTTCCTCACGCTGGGCTTGCTCGTGTTCCCCACGCAGGTGCTGCCGCTTATGGGTATTGGTCTGATTATCTCTTTGTTTCTGATGTTTGTCGCGCGCCCAGTAGCCGTTTTTTTAAGCTTGATTCCTTTTAAAATGGCTTTGCGTCGTCGTTTTTATATTTCGTGGGTAGGTTTAAAAGGGGCGGTACCTATTGTATTTGCGACCTATCCCTTGTTGGCTGGTATAGAAAAGGCTAATATGATCTTTAATATTGTTTTCTTTATTTCGGTCACTTCCATTTTAATTCAAGGCACCACACTTTCACTGGTTGCAAAATGGCTTAAGGTCGCGCTCCCCGAGCAGGCGAAGCAAAAAAATCCGGCCGAGTCCCTCGCGTTTGAACATCCCAAAGCCATTATGCGTGAAATAGGGATAGACAATGTTAGCAACGCGGTGGGCAAGAAAATCGTAGACCTGAAATTTCCCAAAACGGCCATTATCGCCATGATTAAACGCGATGATAAATACATCACACCCAATGGCGCTTCGGTCATTGAGGCCAATGATCAATTGGTGATACTATCAGATTCCCAGCAAGGCATGACCGAGGTTTATACCAGATTGAAATAAATCTCAAGCAACATCTTCTACAAAGGGAATGATCAAGAATTCAGCGCCGCGGAAGGCCTACGGGTAAGTTTGCGCTGGTACATAATGACTACAAGGGCCAGCAGGGCACCGCTTGTAGCCAGTGAAGCGCCCACCCACTGGGGAGATGTAAAGCCAAACCCCGCAGCAATTGGCATTCCCCCCAGAAAAGCACCAATGGCATTCCCGATATTAAATCCCGCTTGATTTACGGAAGAAGCCAGCATTTCAGAACCCCGGGCTGCCCTGATCATAAGCATCTGTATGGGGGAGGCGATGGAAAAAGCCAGGCCACCGGTGATAAAGGTCATGGTTAGGGTTGCCCATTGCGATTCTGCTACAAAAGAGATGGTAAGCAACGAGGCTGCCATAAGACTGAGCAGGATTGCGGTCGCTTTGCTAGGAGAAACGGCGTCGGCTAATTTCCCGCCGGCCAGGTTGCCCACGGTCATACCCACTCCGGCAAACATGAGGATAAAAAGTACATTGTTTTTGCTAAAGCCGCTTACTTCGGTAAGCAAGGGGGTGATGTAGCTGTACCAGGCAAAAAAGCCACCGGTGCCTATGGCGGTGACGCCCAGAATAAGCCAGGGTTCCAAATGAGTAAAGACTTTCAGTTCTTTTTTTATACTCGAGCCTTCCCCTTTTTTAGGCAGGGCGGGCATCCAGAAAATAAGCGAAAGAATGGCCAGTACGCCCACAAAAGCGACTAGGGCGAACGTGTAGCGCCATGAGATATTCTGCCCCAGGTAGGTCCCTACCGGGATTCCAAAAATATTTGCAAAAGTGAGTCCGCTGAACATAATCGCCACCGCACTGGCCGCTTTGTTCTCACGGGCCAGTCTGCTCGCCACCACCGCGCCCACACCAAAAAACGCGCCATGGGGCAGTCCCGATAGCAAGCGGGATGCCATCATAAAACCATAGCTGGGCGCCATAATGGTAAGGCTGTTAAAAACGGTGAAACATAGCATTAGGGCGATGAGCAATTTCTTTGGTGGAAAGCTTCCTGCGATCATCACCAGCAGGGGGGCGCCTATGACCACGCCCAGCGCGTATGCCGAAATAAAATGCCCTGCCTGTGGAATGCTGATACCCAGGTCTGTTGCCACTTCGGGCAAGATGCCCATCATAACAAATTCGGTGAGGCCGATACCAAAACCACCTACGGCCAGCGCCAATAAACCTTTATGAAATCCCATAGCGTACTTTTATCAAACCGCAAAAATACAAGACTACTTGCTCAATTCACTAGTATTAGGCCTAGAAGGGTGGGTTTGATGACATTTTTATCAATTTGATCACAAATACTTTAGAATAGTTTGAAGTAGATAATTCTATTAGGTTTTCGCTTATTATCTTATTTGGTGCACGCTACTAAAATTTACCTGATCAAGTACAAATTACGTATCATTGTAACTTCATATTTTTCTACGTTATGTATTACTTCAACAGCATTTTTATTTCCCTTATCCTTTTTGTAGTTATCGTTATTGCCAATGAGATTGGAATGCGTATTGGCGAATACCATGAGGGCAAATCAAACAATGATATCAAATCGCAGACCACCGCGATACAGGGCAGTATTTTAGGGCTGCTCGCGCTTATTCTGGGTTTTACTTTTAATATGTCTATACAGCGTTTTGACAACCGTGCCGCTGCCGAAGTCGCCGAGGCCAATGCCATTGGCACAGCTCTTTTACGTACCAGTCTGTTGCCCGCTCCTTATGATACCAATGAAAAAAAACTGATCAACAACTATATTAATACACGGCTAGCCGAAAACGATACCGATCTTACCCAGCAAAACATCCGCCGGGAATACGATAAAAAGATACAGGATTTACAACAACAGATCTGGAATACCGCTATAGATGCAGCAGACCAAGCGCCAAACCCGGTAAAAACCGGTTATTTTGTGCAGGCCGTCAATGATATGATAGACGCGCAGGGTTTTCGCACAGACCAACTCGAACGCCACGTGCCACCCGCCATTTTTTACCTGCTTTTTGTCATTTTTATTGCTACGGGAGCGCTCATTGGCTACGCCACCGGACTGGGGAAACGCACGTCAAGAACACCGGCGCTGGTACTGAGTTTTCTTATCTCGTTGCTTGTTTTTATTATCATAGATCTCGATCGCCCCAGACGGGGAACTATTCAGGTAAAACAGGACAGTATGGAGCATTTGATTGAAGGGTAGAATTACGTGTGTCTAAAAAATTTCTATTATAGCAGCTATGAAGAAAACAATAAAAAGATACTTCAAGAATCTTTTATTCAAAAGCGGTTACAAGATCAACCGTATCGATAAAAATTATTTGCTTGATGACAATCCTTTTCGAGCAGTAAAATCCTTTTTAACAAGTGAAGATTCCATTTTTTTTGATATTGGGGTGAATCATGGACAAAGCTTACATAAAATAAGGAAATATCATCCAAATGCCTTTATTCATGGATTTGAACCAAGTAAATATTGTTTTCAGGAACTTATCAGAGATTTTAATTCTGATAAGATAATCTTGAATAATTTCGCAGTAGGTGATAAAAATGGGATTTCTGAATTCAATGAGTATTCGTGGGATTCTTTGAATTCTCTGTTAAAACGAGCTTACACAAAATCAAAAATTGTTGAAACCTATCAGGTGGATGTTATATCAGTTGATAATTATTGCGAGAAGAATAAAATTGATCACATTCACTTTTTGAAAACGGATACAGAAGGATATGAATTAAATGTTTTGAAGGGCGCTGAACGATTAATGAAAAATAATAAAATTAAGTTTGTGCTTATTGAATTATTCTTTGATTTGAACTTTATTGGTCAATCGGCAGCGGGAGATATTTTTAATTTTCTTGAAAAAAATAATTTTAAGCTTGTTAGATTTTACGCCTTTAGTTATTCCGATAAAGGATTATCATCAAAGACGGATGCATTATTCATCAACACAAAGTTTAAATAGTCGTAACAAAGGACTTAACTCACTAGGTCAATTCTACATCTGCAACATCTTTGTAGAGAATTTAGGTAGGACTGATTAAAATCGATCTCTTATATTCAAAACAGTCAAAATCAACTATTTTCATCCCTCACTTAGAACTTCCAAAAACCCCTTTCCGCTTTTAACGGAAAGATCAAAGTAACCTGCCAGTTTTTCGGCGCTGCCGAATTGGAAATTCACCTGTGTTTCATAGGCCGCACAGGCTTGAAACTTGAGCATATTGACTGTTTTGAGCTCAAAAATGACCGATTTTTGAGTGTTTTTACCAGAAAGTGCACACAAAACGCTAATAGTTAATTCATTTTTTGTCGCTGTTTTTTGTGTTAAAATACCTGGATCCCGCATTAAATACGGTTGATCATACCATTGTAGATAAGAAGTTTCCGGAAATTTTCCCTGTAGCATGGCTATGGCATTGCAAACCTGCTGGTGATCTACGTGATTTCCCACTCCTTTTGGCGAAAGAATGAGTTGAGGTTGAATCTTTTCGATCCATTTTTCTAGCATTTCAAGCAGTTTTTCGGCTATTTTATCCTGTTTTTTGATGTCCTCAAATAGCTCTTTTGCCGAATCATAACCGCGATGCGGTGCTTCTAATAAATCTCCCCAATGGGGTATAATCCCTAAAATTTGGCAGGCCTTTTGGTCTTCCTGGCGGCGCAGTTCCATATAATCCACTTCCGCAGGCAGGCCTTTATCCAGTTGGCATGCAAGCGAAAAACCGGTGGGGTTTTCAACCGATTTAGTAAAACAGGTAAGCACATGCACTTCGTGTCCCTGCGCCGCAAGCTCGGCAGAAATCCCACCAGCCGAAAACACCGCATCGTCCAGGTGTGGGGAAATGAGTAGGATTTTTTCTTTTTTAGGCATTAAAAAATACTTTCTAAGATAAGTAAATATGTTGTTTTGTGGTTCCTCCCCTTTCTTGAAGGGGAGGTGCCGATAGGCGGAGGGGTTAGCTGAATATTATAACAAATGTGGATCTTTCCGAAAACGGCAGCTTAAATCGGCATCTGCCAGTGTATTTTTCATGTTGTATTTGGATTGCCAGCCGGAATCTATTTTTTCGTTGGAGATATTGAGATAAACAGCTTCTAATTGTTCCGCGACTACGGGCCAGGAATATTTGGTTTCCACTTCTCTTAGAGCTTTTTCAACCAGTTTTCGGCGTAATTTTTCATTATAAATCAATTCCTTTAGCGCTTCGGCTAGTGCGGAAATAGCACTAGGTTTGGTAAGCAGCGCGTTTTCGTAATGGGTAAGACAATCCTTTACGCCCACAGAATCTGTGGAAACGATAGGGAGGCCGCTCGCCATCGCTTCCAGAATGGTGTTAGAAAAGCCTTCGGCATACGTGGGCGAGACAAAAATATCGCCCTGGGCATATACTTCTGGAGCATCTTTATAGGAAATCATTCCTAAAAACTCCGTTTTATCAGCAATTTTTAAGCTTTTTGCCCTGTTTTTTGCCGCTTCAAGATCGGGGCCAATGCCTGAAATGATGAGTTTTACATCTATATTTTGATCGAGCAGTATTTTTCCGGCTTCTATAAAATCAAGCACACCCTTACGCTGATCCACGCGGCCGTGGTAGAGTAGGCGAACTGGTTTTTTAATACTGCCCAAAGCCTGGGTAGGCTTAAACTGTTGCGTATTGGTCGCCCCGGGAATGATCGTAAAGCGCTCCAGCGGAATCTGATGATTTTCTGATACTTCGTTGGCAAAACTGGTACAGCCTATAATAAGCGCCATAGCGTGGTGAAGCACAGCATCCATAGCCTGTTTGTGTGTGCCGCAGCACAAACCCACCCAGTGGCCGTCACCTCCCTGTATAGAAACGACATTGGGCACCTGCCACTTATTGCTGAGCGCCAAAGCGGCGAGGCCATTGGGGTAACAATACTGGGCGTGAACGATATCAAAAGGGGTATCAGCGTGGTGTTTTTCTGCGGTAGCGATCATCTCACGCAGGTCTTTTTCAAAATCGGCCGGGGTTTCATCATCGGCCTGCTCTTCGCCAAGGGAGCGCAAGCCCTGTACGTTCATCCAGGTTTCAGCTGGTGGTGGTCCGCCGCCATAAATGCCCACGCCTTTTTCGTCTTCCCGATACTGACTGATCATTACGATTTCGTGACCGCGTTCGGCCAGCGCTTTGGTCATGTTACGCGCGTAAACACTCATCCCAGAAACAGCGGGAAAATACCTTCTGGATAAAAAACAAATTCGCATTTTTTAAATTTTAAATTATTGCTGTTTGATAATTGTCAATTTGATTTTTGTAAAATTGTTGTACATCCGCTAGTCTGTCAATGGACGTCACCATTAATTTATTTTAGGGTCACATTAAAGTAAATTTTAGGCTTTTATCTTTCAGCGAAGTGGTCTTTCATCCATCTATTATCTTATTACGCTTCCATGGCCCGGAGCGCAGCGATACTTTCAAAAATAGCTTTGTGAGCACGATGGGATTCGCGAGAAAGTTCTACACAGATGAGTTTGTCATATTCCTGCTGCTGAAAGGCGGTCACGATTCTGGGAACATCCATATCGCCTTCGGTTACGGGCAGGTGTATGTGCACCCCTTTCTTCATGCCCTCAATGGCTGCGGTAGCGCTGTGTTTTGCATGATTTTTTACCGCGTCAGCGGGATCCATTTCACCAGTCACCCAGACGTGGCCTACATCAAGGGCGAGCGGTAAGGGTATGGCCAGCCGTTTATTCAGTTGCTCTACATCGGCCAGCGTTTCTATCAACATGCCGGGTTCGGGTTCTAGGGCAAGTACCACATTTTTTTCTGCTGCATGAGCGGCAAGCGCGGTAACCCCGGTTTTTAAATAGTTCATCGCTTGCTCCTGGTTTACTTGTTCCTGTTTTACGCCGGCCCAGAATGAAACGGCTTCAGATTCAAGAATAGCTGCAATATCTACGGCGCGTTTTAAAAATTTGAGTCTGCGGTCGCGCCCTTCTTGCAACGGATTCAAAAAAGTAGGCTCGTGCTTTTCCCGCGGATTGAGCAAATAGCGCGCCCCGGTTTCTATCACAGAGTCCAATTGCAGCGCGTCCAGCTTTTTCTTTAAGTTTTCGGTTTGCTCTTCCCAGTTTGCCGCAAATGGATCCAGGTGCTGCCAGTCAAGCGTTAACGCTACTCCGTCATAACCGGCCTCGGCGATAAGGTCAAGCGCATCATAAAGGCGGTGGTTATTGCAACCGTTTGTATTGTAGGCAAATCGAAGTTGGTGTGGCATAAATGTTATTTATTATTTTGTTCTGAAAAATAACCGGTCTGCAATGCGTGCATGGCACTGTGGGCATTAGGTTCACGGTAAAGTGGATAGAGGTCGTTTATTTTTTCGTCCAGCGCTTCGGTGTCGAGCCAAAACCTGCCGCCCAGTTCTTTTTCCTTTTCTGCTGTAAGACGAATACGTTTTTTGCCCGGCCCAGAAACCGTGCTTATGAGTTTATCCTTACGATCCAAAAGCCGTTTGATGCCGCGCGCGCCAATGCGGTGGTAGCTACCAAATTCCATCTCGATGCCGGGCACGATGGCACGCACGACTTGAATGGGATGCTCTGGCGGTGTGGCGCGGTAATAATAAATGTCCAGGCCTTCTTTTTTATACCCTTTGATCACCTGATTTAAACGATCTTCCACCGAATTTTTGTCAAAATGAGGCAGATTTTTGGGCGAAATCACCTCTTTTTGAAGAAAGACACTGTCTTTTAATTTGTTGCGAAGCGCCTTTTTCCCCATTTGTAACCATTCTACGTGGGTGCGCAGGGCGCGCTGTTCTTCGCTTTCCAGATCAATCAGTTTCAGGTTTTCTTCCGCGTAGCCTTCCGGGGTGATTTTGGTTTTACGCTCCATGCCGCTGTGGTAAAATATTTTTCGCGAATGCGAGGAAGCACATTCCAGCACCGCCTTGCGAATGGCATGGTCAAAATCGGGATCTGCTGCTTCCCCACAGGCAGCCACCGTAAAGGGGAAATCGTCGTCTGAAAGATCGTCGCCCACCGCATAAAGACTCACGCAACCGCAAGTTGTGCGGGCAAGTTTTGGGATTACTTTCAGCCCTTTTTCCTCTAATTTTCGCATTAAATCGCGCGTTTTAGGCGATATACCTTCCATAGCGATCACTTTTCCCTGATCAAGCGCTCTAAAACAATCAGCGTTGCCGTCGCGTTGCAGCAGTTCGAGCAGGCCGTGCAAAAGTGCGCGTTCAAAGCTATCACCAGCGCCACAACCGTTGGTGATCGCAGTGATCAATTGGTTGGGATAAGCGACATATTCATTATAATTTCCCAAAAATTCAAGCGGAATCCAGGCCGGTGCATCATCTGTAAGACGATTAATTTGAACCCATTTCAGCTGCAGATTCTTATCATAATTAGAACCCGCCGGAAGCACCAGCGTAAGGGGATCGATCACGATCTGGTCTTCATATTCTTGCTGCATTTGGTCAAAAGAGGCTTCAACGCTTTCTATATTGAGCACCGCCTGGGAGATAAAATACTCTTCATAGAGTTCCCCGTAAGCGCCCACTTCGGCCTCCAGGGGCGTGGCGCCATAACCCAGCCCGTTACCGTACGAATCATCATCGCCCAGAAACGTGGCATCTACAATGGGGATTTCTAACTGGTCAATACCATCAATGCGGAACGTTTTTAAATTTCCTTTGGGCATGCTGGTTTTATAGGTATTCAACGCTTTTTTTAACTGTTCGTCGTCGCTCATGAAAGCAGGGTTTTTAAAGGCACCGGGTTTGTGTGGGGTTCGGTTTGCAACAAATGATTGACGAGTGCGAGCGCTTTTTTCTGTGACACGTTGCGACCAAATTCAAAGGGCGTGCACACGTGGTCAAACTCATACATGGAAAATACTTTCTGATAATGACGCAGTTCATCAGGCGTAAGCGGAATATGATAATGATACCCTTTGTGGCAACTCAGCGCCCGGGCTTCCCCGTTTTCATCAAAATCGATCTTGAGCGCATCTCCGGCAAAAAGAATTTTCTTTTCGGCATCAAAAAGCGCGGTCTGCCCGTCATAATGACCGCCCATACGTACCATAACGTGCTGTTCATCCAGTTGTTCAAAATCATCAATGGGATGGTTGACCTTAAACGCTTTAGTGTGTTCCAGATCATTTTTATGAATGATCAATTGGGGCGAAAAAGCCTCTTGAAGTTCCCACAGCGCGCCATAGCCATGCGGGTGCGAGGCCGCCAAAATCGAAATCCCGCCCAGTTCGCTGATTCTCTCCAGCGCGGCCTGGGAATAATGCGGAGCAGCTTCAAAAGCGATGTTTCCGCCCTCGCGGATGATCAACCAACCGTGCGAACCCAAACCCAACTGCGGACTCGTGCTAAAATCCCACAGGCCGGGTAAAATCTCCTGCCATTGTGTGGTGTATTTTTCTTTGGCGGCGTCAATATGAATATAGGTAAAATCCTCATCAGGCAACGCGTTGCGTACGTCCATACAGTTTTTACAATAAAGGGGCTTTCGCGTATCAAACCAGAGAATCCAGCTGCCGCAGTGCGTGCAGGCATAGTGCGTTAGTGCCATTGGTTTTCTTTTTTTAGTGCGTTAAACAAAAGGCTGAACAAACGGAGGTCGTCTTCTGGTGCGCGCAGCGGTGTTTTTTTGTCTAAAATACTGCTTGCAAAACCTTCCAATTGTGCCTCAAAAGGGGATTTTTGAGTGTCAAAATCGATCAGTTCTCCATTTCCGTTTTCGCTATCTATAAAGATAAGATTTCCCCCGGGATCCTGGCCCATTGTGTTTGTGGCGCGCAGCATTCCGGCGGTGCCAAAAATTTCTAAGGTGCGTCGTGGTAGTGCATCTGGGCGGTTGTAGCCCACGTGGATGCTTCCCAAAACTCCAGATTCAAACCGAAGCATCAAAATCCCGCCATCATCTACTGCATAATCCTGAACCCTGCTTTGTGTAAAGACTTGAATCTCCACAATTTTATCCTGTAGTAATGTTTCCAGTAGATCCAGACCATGTGGTGCAAGGTCAATAATAGCGCCGCCACCCGCTTTTTCCAGTTCGATGCGCCAATTAGCTGTGCACCAATCTTTGGGTAGCCAGCAGGCGTAATCAATTTTGACCTGGGTGACCGTTCCAAGTTTCCCTTGCTGCACAAATTGCCGCATCTGCTCGTGGGCAGGATGAAAACGCTGGTCGTAGGCGGTGGCATAGCTTGTTTTGGCCGCTAACGCCGAATTTATCATTTCCTCTGCATCATTCAACGTGGTGGCGAGCGGTTTTTCACATAAAACATGCATTCCTGCTGCAATGCTGGCGATCGTATGTTTTTTATGCAGGTGGTTTGGTGTGGCGATATATACGGCGTCGAGCTTCTTATTTTTCAGAAAATCGGCCATTTCAGTGTGTTTTTTGACCGTTTCAGGCAGATTTTCCATTTCTGAAGCATTTTTTGAACAGACCGCGACCAGGTTTACCCGCTCATTATTCTGCATGGCGGGATACATATAATCCCGAGCTACCCAACCATAACCAATGATGCCCATTTTTAAAACCTTGTTCATAATGCCGGGGTATCGAGTAGGATTCTTTCTTTAAAATAGACCAATTGCTCTGTTTTTGAAGCGTTTTTTACCGAATTAGTATCCATTTGAGCCAATTTTTCGGGGATCAAATAAGGCATCTCTTTTTCATACTCTTTTCTGTAACCGGGCGTGGGCCAATTTATAATAAACCCTTTATTTGTTTCTGAAAGCATCGGGTTGAGGTGCAGCGTTCCAGCAAATTGATCAAGTGGAGCACATGGGTTTTCCGGTGGATTCTCGATCCAGGAAACCACTGGATTTTCTGCAGAAATTAATGGTTGAATTGCCTGATTTTCATTAGAATTGAGCCAAAAATCAACCAGTTCATTATCCCCATAAAAAATTGTGTTTTCAGTCGCCATTTTGCGGTATTCCGGTTCCGAAACAGGGTGACCGCTTACGCCGTGATCAATGGCACTGGTATGCACATGACCCACGATCACACTTCCGCCAGCGGCCAGTTGGCGTAGGTTTATGAGCGTGTTTGCTTTGTCTTTAAAAAAATAAAAGGCATCGTGGCAGAACACCGTATTTGGTTTTTGGGACTTAAAAACCGGTTTTGCCATGCTATCTGCGCAAATTAAAGCACCGCGGATCTGCATGAATTTTCGCGCCAGCCAGAGTTTAGAAAATACCAGATCGATTCCCGTTACCGAAAATCCGTTAGCTTCCAGGCTACGTAAAAAATGCCCCGCCCCGCAGGCGACTTCAATGAGCGGTTGTTCCCTGCTCGCGCCTAACTGCAACAGGGTCAAACCTGATAGAAAAGTGGGGGCAGTGGGGCGGTGGGCAAAATATTCGGTGACCGGACCGTAATTAAGCAGGCGCATGGTTTCCAGAAATCCGGGCCTTTCATCTAAAATCCGATCTAAAGCATCATTTTCTGGGGATGGGATAGGTGCAAAATCATCCTGATCTTTCAGCAAGACTTTGAGTGCTTCCTTTAAGTTTCCATCTTTTATATAGTGAATCGCTTGTTCGCGCAGTGCCGGTTTATCTCGTAAATACCCGATATTTTCCAGAAAGGGAAATTCCTGTTCTCCATCGGTAAGTAAATGGGGAGCCGCGTGCTGCAACAGTTGCTGATTCAACGGACTTAATAATCCATTTAATCCTTCAGTTTTGGCATTTAATTGATCGATTTGAGTCATAACCCGGCGTTTCTTAAAACCTTCGTCTGAAAACTTTTTATAGGCCCATCGTGTACCAGCTCCAGATCATCGAGCACGTCTTTTTCGGTTACCGAAGCGGCACGCACGCGCCACTTAATATCCAGCACGCGATCAAGTACATCTGCAGCGCTGCTGCTGCGACCTTCTGCGTTGTTCAGGTTTTCATGATTGGTGATCGCCTGCACAATCCGTTTTTTCATGTTTTTGTCCACCCCTTCTAGGGCTTCGATTCTTGAATTTTCAATAATAGGCTGTAAATGATTACCGAGTGCGATCTCGCCTGCAAAACCACAATCGGGCAAAACCGCGTTGTGCAAATGATGCGCGAGTCCAGTTAAAAACGGCAGGCCGACCTTAGCCTCAAACCCCGGACTGAGTAGCACCGCATAGACCGCGGTGATCAGGCAATGATCTGCGTGCATTTCGGGAGGAACGAGCAACAAACGGGGCACACCCGGTTTTGTGGCACCGGCGCGCGGCTGTTTGCAGAGCGCGTTGACAAAGCCATATTTTTCTTCGAATTCGCTTGGTTTTCTATCCCAATCATTATCATAAAATTCGGCAATCAAAGCGGGGATTTCAGCATACAATTGCTGGTATAGCTCAGTAGCAAGAGCACTTTTATTATGCTCAAAAAATGCCGATTTTAGTATGTTTTCCGCCGATTTTGGAGCGATTTTAGCCGTTTTAAAGAAAAAAGCGTCACATCCTGGCAATATTAGAGCCAGCAGGGCTTTTGTGGTAATTTTTAAAGCGATTTTCTCTGGATGCTGACCATAAAAAAGCCGCTTCCAGCTTTCTATAAACAGGCTGGAAGCAATGCTTTTTGTATAATGCGCGGGCTGCTGCCGTTTCAGATCCTGAAGTTGAGGCAGCAGAAATTTTAACTGGCCTAAGTGTTCAAAATGTACGGTTTGAGTGTCTGGGTTTTTCAAAATCAGTGGGTATCGAGATATTAATTAGAACCCCTCTGCCTATCTGCACCTCTTTTTGAAAAAAGGGTAGGAACCATAGAAAGAACTATTTTAATTGAATTAAATATTCAAATGAAATTATACCAGTGATTTTTCGCCTTCGGGCGCTTTTATTTTTGCCGTATTTCCTTTTTCGGCATCTTGGTGCAACCATTCCACAAGATTTTGCTGTTGTATGGCAAAACGATGTTCTGGCTCCTTATTATCTGCCGTTAACGGCGCCTTAAAGAATACGCTCATCGCTTCTATAGGCCCACCTTCACTTCGCTGTGAGGCGAGGTTAAGGCAGCGTGCGATCTCTATGGCCAGCGGTGCGGCAAGAATGGAATCCTTACATAAAAAATTGATCTTGATCTGCATTTTGTGCCCCAAGAATCCGGTTACGTCAATGTTATCCCAAGCTTCTTTATCATCGCCACGGGGCTTATAATAGTGAATCTGTACCATGTGGTTTTCCACCTTGTAATTAAGGCAGGAATCAAGCACGCTTCCTTTTGTATTGATCTTAGATTGGAGCGATTCTGGTTTGGCCAGTGCCTGGCCGTCACGGTTGCCCAGAATATTGGTAGAAAACCAGCCATCTACTTTCAGGGCGCGGGCACGCAATGCGGGAGCCACCACGGTTTTTACAAAGGTTTGTCCTGTTTTACCGTCTTTGCCGGCCACGGGCACGTTGCGTTCTTGTGCAAAATGAATAAGCGCAGGTACATCTACCCCCATACTTGGTGTAAAATTGGCATAGGGCGTGCCCATATCTATCGCGGCATACGCGTAAACCATCGCCGGAGATATTTTTTTACTGTCGTCGTCAAGCGCTTTTTTAAAAGCCTTTACGGTCTGAAAAATAGGGTCGGTGACTTCTACGGCATGTTCGGTAGAGGCGAGGTTGATCAGAATGACCGGGGCGTTGATTTCTTCAGAAAATGATTTAAGGTTGTCCTGAATGATCTTGACCTGATCGCGCAAGCTGTATTCACTTATTTTATTATCGGTCACGCCAGAGCAAAAGTCTTTGTTGGCAATGGCCTTCCATGGGGTGATCGCTTCAAGTTCATCTTTGATGGCGGCCAGTTCCTCACTGTTGAGCACACCGTGTTTCTTTGCAGATTCATATAAGTTATCATCAAAAATATCCCAACCGTTAAAATGAATATTTTCGTAAGCTGTGAGATTTAGGTTATCAAATTCTGCCAGGGGAAGTCCCGTTTTGTCCTGTAAACCTTTTTGAATAAGTAAAGATCCGGCCACAGCGGTGGTACCTACCGCACCACCAAGACCAACAATGGCAATACCTAAATTCTTGTTTTCTTTTTGCATAACGCGTTTTTTTTAATTGGTTTAAGTTAATTGAAAAGCACTCTTAAATAGGACTGCCCATAAAAATGAAGCGATCTTCAGGTTAAAAATGATGTACTTGCTTGAAGGTTGGTAATTGCAGGTTGTCTTACTAGTAAAAATACTTGAAATCGGTTTTCAAAACCGAAAAATAAGTGTTAATTGATTGCTAAAACCATACGTTCCATGATCCTGATTATCTCGCCGAGAATTTAATAAATAAGGCCGAAGACAGAAAGCGTGAAGTAGCGATCTTTTGAAAATGGGGGTCATTATTTTTCTTTTTGCAATACAAAAGAGAATTGTACTTTTGTAAGATGCCCTTTTTGTGGCAAAAGAAATATATAACGATGTTGTGTTGTCATGCCCAGTGCATGGCAGGGTTTGTAGTGAAACCCAATGAGAAGCTTTACCTGAACAGGTAGGGCTTTTTTGCTTTTTGGGATAATTGGGTAAGGTTTAGGATAGAAAATAAAATCGACATATTTACGTTGCTTTTTGCTACTTTTAATGGCAAATTAGAACGCATTTTTAATGGAATTTATCGATTATTATAAAATACTGGGGCTTGATAAATCGGCTACCGAAGCAGACATCCGCAAAGCGTATCGCAAGGCGGCACGCAAATATCATCCCGATCTCAACCCCAACGATACCGAGGCCGAGCTGAAATTTAAACAAGTCAATGAGGCTAATGAAGTGCTCAGCCATCCGGAAAACCGTAAAAAATACGATCAGTACGGCAAAGACTGGCAACATGCAGATCAGTTTGAGCAGGCCAGAAGCTCCCAGCAATACGCCCGTTCTAGGGGAAGTGCTGGCGGAGGTGCAAATTATGGACACTCAGACGGGGATTTTTCAGACTTTTTTGAATCCATGTTTGGTGGTGCGGGAGGCCGTAGCCGTAGTTCCGGAAATGTAAAATTCCGTGGTCAGGATCTCAATGCCAGTTTGCAGCTAGACCTTATGGATGTGTTTGCCACTCAAAAACGTACCCTTACCCTAAATGGTAAAAATATACGCATTACCGTTCCCGCGGGTATCGAAAACGGGCAGACCATTAAGATCAAAAACCACGGGAGCCCGGGCGTAAATGGTGGGCCCAAAGGAGACCTGTACATCACTTTTAAGATTACCAATAACACCGCATTTAAGCGTGACAAAGCCGACCTTTTTAAAGATGTAGCAATAAATTTGTACGATGCCGTATTGGGTGGCGAGATCACCGTAGCTACATTAGACGGAAAAGTAAAGCTGAAAATTAAAGAAGGCACCGATAGCGGCAGCAGTGTAAAACTGAAGGGAAAAGGATTCCCCGTTTATAGAAAAGAAGGCAGTTTTGGCGATCTGTACCTGAATTACAAAGTGGTTATGCCGAAAAATCTTTCACCGAAGGAAAAAGAACTCTTCGGTCAACTTGCTGAATTGAATACACGGGATTAGGAAATGAATATTAATCATATCGAGGTCACCGATGGGAACGCTCTTACCTCCCAATGGTATAAATGCGAATGATTTTAGTAATAAGACAAGATCTATGAATACGAAAGAATTAATACTTGCAGAGACCTTTTGTAGCAGCCACGAGATTGCGTTTACTTATATCTGTACCTTACGAGATCATGGTTTTATAGAACTCATTGAGGAACAGGAAAAGGTCTTTATAAAACCCGACGAATTGCCAAAACTGGAACAGATCGTACGTTTTAACCGAGACTTGGAAATTAATCTGGAAGGCATTGAAGTAATCTTCAATTTACTGCAACGCATTGAAGGCCTTCAGGAGGAAAAACGGCATTTAAAAAATACAATAGGGGTGTATAAATAATATCTTCCCGGCTCCCCAACGAGGGATGGAGTGCTAGAATTGCTCTCTTCCCATGCGGAAGGCTTGGGATTTAATCTTCAAGCTCTACAATAGATTCAAATTCTCCAGCTTCAAAATCACTTTGATCCAGCCAATATTCTGAAGTGATCAAGCGGTATTGATCGTCGCCCAGATCTTTAAACTCCCAGATAATGGCTTCGGCCTCGGGGAATTCCTTTTCCCCAGCCAACTGATCGTCAAAAAGCCGTTTAATTACGGCTCGGTCTGAAATACCCGCTGAAAGTGCGCGAAGTGCAAAAGATTTATCCACATCTGCCTTCTCGTTTTTAAGCGGTTTGAGCTCAAACTCGATGATACTTGCCTTTGCGTTTGGGAAACAGCCATTGTAGCCTTTATAAAGAAGTTGATTGACGTGAAAAAGTTCGTGGTGGTAGTTGATATCTGCGTATTCTTCAGAGATTTTATCCTGTAGCATTTCATGCGAAATCTGGTCGATCTGGCCTTCGTTTAAAGCATCGCCCAACTTATAATTGAGTACGATTCGGGCAGACTCATCGGGCTCCAGGTCAGACATGGCGAGAAAAAGCATTTCGCGCAACTCAGTATCAGCTACTCCTGCTGCATCTTCAAAATCAAAAGCCTCCAGAAGTTGTCTGTAATCGTCACTGCTCCAGTGCTCTGGGAATTCATCTACAAGTTTCGCTTTGGTTATGGTTATGTTGAATTTCATGGGTTTTATTTAGACCTCAAAATAAGTAAATCGCAGACAGGCGCAAGTGGTGTTGATATTTCTTTAACGCAGGCAGGTTTTGATGCTAAAGCGGTGATTTTAGTATCAAATGTAGTATTGTAAATAAACCACAATTGAGGTATTTTTAACAAGATCGTGCACTGGTCTTAGTACATTAGCGGGCTAATTAAACAACTAAAAACCATGTCAATACTTACTATAATCCTTAATATTTTACTTCCGCCTTTAGCGGTATTTTTACAGCACGGGCTGGGTGGGAAATTCTTAATAAGCCTCTTGCTTACCCTTGTGGGTTGGTTACCTGGTGTTATTTACGCCTTTTATGTAAACTCCAATTAATTGGTTTCTTAACTGATTTTCAGGCAAAAAAGTGCTGTTCTCGTTATGGGATCCTTTCGGTATTTCTTACCAATCGATCCATTTTTTAAACGTGGACTGGCGTCAAAAGGCTGATTTTCATCCTTTTTAGTGCATTTTATTTAAATGTACTTCTGTGTAATGCGAATCGGAAATTTGCAGTATCTTTGCGCTCTTAAACAGTAAAAATTATAACCGGGGTCGGGTACCCCAAAAATTAATTACTATGCCAGTAAAAATTAGACTACAGAGACACGGTAAAAAAGGAAAACCTTTTTTCTGGGTCGTAGCAGCAGATGCACGTTCAAAGAGGGACGGTAAATTTCTTGAGAAATTAGGAACGTATGATCCCAATCCAAACCCAGCGGTAATCGACCTTGATGTTGATGCCTCTGTAAAGTGGTTGCAAAACGGGGCACAGCCCAGTGAGACTGCAAAGCGTTTGCTTTCTTATAAAGGCGCGTTGTTGAAAAACCATCTTGTAGGCGGTGTGCGTAAAGGCGCGATCACCGAAGAACAATTGGAAGAAAAATTCAACGCTTGGTTAGAAGAAAAAGGCGGAAAGATAGATTCTAAAAAAGAAAACCTATCCAAAGCTGAACAAAAAGCCAAAAGCGAAGCCCTAGAGGCCGAAAAAGCGGTAAACGAAGCGCGTATTGCTGCAAACCAGCCAGAACCTGAGCCTGAAGCAGAAGTTGCGGAAGATAATACGGAAGCACCTGCAGAAGAAAAAGCTGAGGAACAAAAAGACGCTCCCGCTGATGCGGAGAAGCCAAAAGTAGAGGAAGCACCAAAAGAAGATGCCCCTGCTGCTGAAGAAAAAAAGGAAGAAGAATCTAAATAAGACGCCGGCGCGATGCTAAAGGAAGAATGTTTCTATCTGGGCAAGATCGTGCGCAAATTTAGTTTTAAAGGGGAATTGCTGGCCAAACTGGACACCGATGAACCCGGAACCTATCAAAATCTGGAATCAGTTTTTGTCGATTTTAACGGCAAACTGATTCCTTTTTTTATTGCGTCATGTCAGCTTCATAAATCCCGTTTGCTGCGCATTGATTTTGAAGATGTGGAGGACGAGGCAGACGCCGATGATCTTATAGGCGCAGAACTCTATCTGCCCCTGGATCAATTGCCCAAACTTAAGGGCGATAAATTTTACTACCACGAGATCACCGGTTTTGCCGTTGAAGATGTTACGTATGGTGTTATTGGTACCATTACGGGGGTTAATGATAATACCGCCCAGGCACTTTTTATTATTGATGCCGAGGGTAAGGAAGTGCTTATTCCCATCAATGATAATTTTATTAAGGAACTTAAACGTGAGGAAAAGAAGATTATTCTGGATGTTCCCGAGGGCCTGATTGAGATTTATCTATAGTTTATCCACTTTTTTTAATCCCTCCAGAGGGTTTAATTTCCCGAGGCTTGCCTCGAATTTTTAAAAATTTTCTCTCATTCATACCTCGTGTGCTTGCACCGAGGTTCTTGATTTTATATCTATCTTGTACGACCATACATTAAACAATGGACGGAAGTTTAGGTCATTTTAAAGCTACATTAGCCAGACGAAAAGAACGTCAGGAGAAAAACCGATCCAGGTTTGATCAGGGTAAAAATTCATATACTACAAAGCAATCTAAAACGGAATACAAGATTCCTGAAGTCTCTGACAAAGAACTGGAAAAAATTAAATTTATAATCTAGGTTAAAAAAAAGAAGGTCAGCTTATTAAAGAGGTCATTATTTTTAGTCTATATCTAATCTAGAAAAAATTATGAGCAGACTTTATTCTAATAATCAAGTAAAATTAGCTGGAGAAATTCTTACCCGACCTTCTGACTTTACTTCTGAAGAATTCACATTTGCTCAAAATGTATTGACATATTGGAGAACAATTCATGCAGATCCAATAAACACTTTTCAATCTACTCTTAGAGATAAAATGAATCGTCTAGATTATAGAGATGCTCTTATTGCTCAAAGATTGAAACGTGCAGTTTCTAT
>DRGP01000032.1 GCA_011050015.1 Leeuwenhoekiella sp.
CGCTTTTTCCATGTCACCGGTACGGCTTAAATGGTTAAAATCAAGGGTAAAAATAAGTTCTGCTTTTTCTATAAGCTGAACCGCAAGGCTATTCTGCTGGTCAAACTTGACCACTTTTTCTTCAAAGGGCAGCCATTTTAAAAATTGTGGATAGTCATTTGGTGCTATAACAGTGGCATTATGACCTGTTTTTTTTAAATATTGATAGAGGGCCAAAGTAGAACCCATGGCATCACCATCTGGGTTTTTGTGGGGCACAATAACAATTTTTTTTGGTGTGGAAAGCAGCGCTTTCAGTCGGTTTACTTCATCTTGATCCATACATGGCGAAGTTACAATTTAATAACATGCATTTAAAATGCTAACCCTTAATTTTACTATTTAAAACCGTACTTTATACTATGAAATCGAAATTTTTATTTCTTGTTATTTCCTGTTTTGTAACGCGCATTCTGTTTGCACAATCCAGCGAAAATAAAGTTGAGCAGCATCAATTTACCATTGCCTTTGGCTCGTGCAATAAGGTTGGGGAGCCCAATCCCTTCTGGGGGCAAATAAGTAAAATTCAGCCCGATCTTTTTATCTGGGGTGGCGATAATATTTATGCAGATACCGGGAACATGCGTAAAATGAAAGCCATGTACAACGCTCAGAATGCAAATCCTGCTTATGCGAAAGTAAAACAGGAAATTCCCATAATGGCAACATGGGATGATCATGATTACGGGAAGAACGATGCCGGGAAAAACTGGCGAAAAAAAGAGAAAAGTCAGCAGCTTTTTCTCGATTTCATAGGCGTCGCCAAAAATGACTCACGCCGTAATCGTGCAGGTGTCTATCACTCCAAAATATTTGAAAAAAATGGAAAAACCGTAAAAATCATTGTCTTGGACACACGTTATTTCAGAAGTGATCTGACCCCTTCTCCCATTCCGAGAAGGCGGTACGGGCCCGCCCCAGATAGCAGCGGTACTATTCTGGGAGAACAGCAATGGCAATGGCTTGAGGGCGAACTTAACGGTAGTTCTGCAGATTATAATATTATCGTGAGCAGCATACAAATGTTAAGTGGCGAGCATGGGTTTGAAACTTGGGGCAATTTCCCAAAAGAAGTTGATCGCTTTTTAAGCTTATTGAAAAGCAGTGCGGCCAAGCGTGTTATTGTACTAAGTGGAGACCGCCATATTTCAGAATTTTCAAAAATGAACATGAGCAAGCTCAATTATCCATTAATAGATTTTACCTCCAGCGGGTTAACGCACGCGTATACGGCGTTTAATGGAGAGCCAAATACTTACCGGGTGGGAGACGTGATTGCTGAAAGAGCTTTTGGTTTGCTGGATATTAATCTAGAGAGTGATACCGTTATTTTTCAGATCATAGGATCTCATGCACAAACGCTGGAGAAACTAACTCAAAAATATTAATTTAATAAGTGTAAAATAATTGGGCTAAAACATCTGAAAAATAGTAATTTTGCAGCGATTTTTAAAAACCAAGTTTTCCGCAGTAGCGGAAATAAAAAAGCAACAAATGGCAACAAATAAAACATTCACCATGATCAAGCCCGATGCGGTAGAAAACGGTCATATAGGTGCAATTTTAGAAAAAATAAACGCTTCAGGTTTTCGTATTGTGGCGATGAAACTCACCCACATGACGCAACATGATGCAGAGACTTTTTATGCGGTACATAAAGAGCGACCATTTTTTGGCGAACTGGTTGAATTTATGACCCGTGGTCCCATCGTGGCGGCAATTTTGGAAAAAGAAAATGCGGTTGAAGACTTTAGGGCGCTTATAGGTGCCACAAACCCTGTTGATGCTGCAGAAGGAACCATACGGAAATTATACGCAAGTTCTGTAGGTGAAAATGCTGTACATGGCAGTGATAGCGACGATAATGCGGCCATAGAAAGTGCTTTTCATTTTTCAGGAAGGGAAATGTACTGATCTGAAAATGACATAAATTGATTAAAAAACGCCGATAAAACGGCGTTTTTTTATGCCAAAATGCCAATTTTGTAAGCCCATTTATAAATAATGTAGTATAGTTGCGAAGTAAATTTTATTTTAGACCTTTAGAAATTCAGTAAAAAAAGACATCTCTCATTATAAAAAGAGCAATAAATGACCTTAATTAAATCAATATCAGGAATACGTGGAACGATAGGTGGAAAACCCGGTGATAACCTCACCCCGCTTGATGCCGTGAAATTTGCCGCCGCATATGGTACGTGGCTGAAGCAACAGCGTAACAAAGACAGTTATCGCGTGGTAATAGGCCGCGACGCACGTATTTCGGGAAGTATGATACAGCAACTGGTCATGAATACGCTAAGCGGCCTGGGTATAGATGTGATAGACCTTGATCTCTCTACTACCCCTACCGTAGAGGTGGCCGTGCCTATGGAGAATGCTGACGGCGGGATTATCCTTACCGCTTCGCACAACCCAAAGCAATGGAACGCACTTAAATTGCTTAATGCCAAAGGTGAATTTCTAAATGGCGCCGAAGGTGAAAAAATATTAAAAATTGCCGAAGCAGATGATTTTGATTTTGCCGAAGTGGATGATCTGGGTGAAATTTTAAAAAATGATGCTTATATAGACATTCATATTGATGAGGTGCTTGAACTGGATCTTGTAGATGCAGATGCCATTGCTGCGGCTAATTTTAAAGTGGTCGTAGATGGGGTGAATTCTACTGGGGGGATCGCGATCCCCCTCTTGCTAGAGCGCCTGGGCGTAGAAGCCGTCAAATTATACTGTGATCCTACCGGCGATTTCCCACATAATCCAGAGCCTTTAAAAGAGCATCTGGGCGATATCTGTAAACTCGTGGTTAAAGAACATGCTGATCTGGGTATCGTGGTAGATCCTGATGTTGACCGTCTCGCCTTTATCACTGAAAAGGGAGAAATGTTTGGCGAAGAATACACCCTTGTGGCCTGCGCAGATTATGTGCTGGGCGAGCACAAAGGCAATACAGTCTCAAACTTATCTTCATCGCGCGCCCTTCGCGATATTACTGAAAAGCACGGGGGAGAGTATTTTGCCAGCGCCGTAGGTGAAGTAAATGTCGTGCAATTAATGAAAGATAAAGAGGCCATTATAGGAGGAGAAGGTAATGGCGGTATCATTTATCCAGAATTGCATTACGGCCGTGATAGTCTTGTGGGCGTGGCTTTATTTCTTACGCATTTGGCCAAAAAGAAAATTTCGGTAAGTGCACTGCGCGATAGCTATCCTTCTTATTTTATGAGCAAAAATAAGATACAGCTCACACCGCAACTTAACGTAGATAAAATTCTGGAAACCGTAGCAGATCATTATAAAGATGAAGAGGTAAGCACGATAGATGGTGTGAAAATTGATTTTGAAAACCACTGGGTGCACTTGAGAAAATCAAATACCGAACCTATCATCCGTATTTATACAGAAGCAGCCTCACAAAAAGAAGTCGATCAGGTCGCTGAGGATATGATAGGTAGAATACAAAAAATAGCAGGAATTTAAAAACCACCTCATTTGATCTAAATATTGAATAAATGAGCCCTTAAATCGGCAGGGCTCATATTCAATATTTTATATTTTTTTTGGATTACCAATAGTGTTAAAATGCATTTTATTGAATTTTCGTCTTAAAAAAATTCGATTGTTGAATTAATTAATTCTAATTTTAGGACTTTCTTAGTATAATGGAATATTAATAATCATTTTTATCAGTTTAAATAAATCGATTTAGTGAGGGTTTTCGTTCTATTTTAAAAATAATTGCAACTATGTCTTTTCAAATCAAAGAACAATCAAAAAAGTATGACATCTGCATTGTAGGCTCTGGAGCTGGCGGTGGTATGGCTGCCCACATACTTTCACAACAAGGCTTTAAGATCGCACTTATGGAAGCAGGGCCAAATTTTGACCCGGCTAATGAGGAGCAGCGTACCCAGTTGCGCTGGCCGTATGAATCTCCACGTCGTGGCGCGAGTACCACAAGGCCCTTTGGTGATTTTGATATGGCTTACGGGGGCTGGAACCTTGAGGGGGAGCCTTATACGCAGAAAAATCAAACACAATTTGACTGGTTTCGCTCCCGTATGTTGGGTGGAAGGACTAACCACTGGGGACGCATTTCCTTACGTTTTGGTCCTTTGGATTTTAAAAGAAGGGATTTTGACGGCAAGGGAGACAACTGGCCAATAGGTTATGATGATGTCAAACCCTATTATGATAAAGTAGATCAAATGATAGGTGTTTTTGGCACCCGTGAAAATATTCCCAATGAACCTGACGGATATTTTTTACCACCACCCAAACCCCGCTTGCACGAGCTGTATTTAAAACAAGCTACCGGAAAAGTGAATATCCCCATGATTCCTTCACGGCTTTCTATTCTTACCAAAACCGTGAATAAAAAACGAGGGGCCTGCTTTTATTGTAGTCAGTGTTCACGTTCTTGTTCAATTTATGCCGATTTTTCTTCGTCTTCTGTCCTCGTAAATCCTGCTATGGAAACCGGCAATGTTGATTTATATGTAAATGCCATGGTGCGTCAGGTACTTACCAATGGAGAAGGGGAGGCCACGGGTGTCTCTTATATAAACAAAGATGATATGCAAGAGTATGAGATAAAGGCCAAAGTGGTTATTCTCGCGGCCAGCGCCTGTAGTTCTGCCCGTATATTGCTCAATTCAAAATCGGCTCAACATCCCAATGGGCTGGCCAATTCAAGTGATATCGTAGGTAAATATTTGCATGATTCCACCGGTTCTTCCAGAATGGGTATCATCCCTTCTTTAATGGATAGGAAACGTTATAATGAAGATGGAGTAGGGGGTATGCACATGTACACGCCCTGGTGGCTCAACGATAATAAAAACCTGGGCTTTACACGTGGTTATCACATAGAATATTGGGGCGGTATGGGTATGCCTGCTTATGGTTTTGGTTTTAATGTCGATAAATTAAATGGAAGATTCCCCGGAAAGAATGGAGAAACTAAAAAAGCCGGCGGTTACGGCCAGGAGTATAAAGAAGATGTAAGTCGGTTTTATGGATCTACCGTGGGTATGGCCGGACGTGGTGAAAGTATTCCGCGGAAGGAAAATTACTGTGAGATCGATCCACATACGGTAGATAAATTTGGTATTCCGGTATTACGTTTCAACTATGAGTGGTCTAGTGAGGAGCAGAAACAAGCCCAACATATGAATGATACATTTGAGGAAATTATTACCTCAATGGGAGGTATTCCGCTGGGCGAAAAACCTGGGAAAGAGCAAAATTATGGTCTTGAGAACCCAGGGCGCATCATTCATGAAGTAGGGACCACACGCATGGGTGACGATCCCAGAACCTCTGTCGTCAATACCTATAACCAGGCCCATGATGTGGATAACGTTTTTGTTATGGATGGTGGTGCTTTTGTATCACAAGCCGACAAAAACCCTACGTGGACCATTTTGGCGCTGGCCTGGAGGGCATCAGATTACCTTACTAAAGAATTAAAGAATAGGTCAATTTAAAACATTAACATCATGAACAGAAGAGACACCATAAAAACGATGTTTATCGGGGGCATAGGCTCAAGTCTTGTGCTCACCAGTTGTATGCAAGAGCAGGAGACAGCCGTAGCAGATTTGCAGAAAGGCGATGTGCTTCATTACGGTAGGACTCCTCAGGAAGAAGCCCGTGATGAGCGGTTACTGAGCTCTAATTTTTTTACAGATGATGAGATGGAAACGATCACTATCTTGAGTGATATTATTATGCCTGCTGATGATCAATCTGGTTCAGCTACTGATGCCGAAGTGCCTGCATTTATTGAATTTATATCGAAAGATATGCCAGAACATCAAACTCCATTAAAGGGTGGGATTATGTGGCTTAACCATGAGAGTAACCGTAGGTTTAATAAGGTGTTCAATTCGTTGGGTAAAGATGATCAATTAACCATTATTGATGACATTGCGTATCCAGAAGAGGTAAAACCTGAATATGAACAAGGGGCTACTTTTTTTAGCAGAGTGCGGAATTTAGTGACCACCGGCTATTTTACCAGTAAAATAGGAATAGAATATCTAGGCTACAAAGGGAATATACCTAACGCTTGGGACGGTGTGCCTCAGGATGTGTTGGATAAGCACAATATGGCATATGATGAGAATATGCTCAAGAATTCCATTAAAATGGAAGAACGGGGTGAAATCATGGACTGGAGCAATTATAAAGTTTAGGATTTTACAATCCTTTACTTTTGCCTATTGACTAAATCGATATAGTAATTTTTAAACTCAAATCTTAGTAATTCAAAACCAAATCCAATGAAACAAAACTTTTTAAAAACAATGCTGACGTTTGTCTGCTTTGCTAGATTTTCGGCATTTCAGGCGCAGACTACCAAACCGGTACGGTGAGTGATGCAAACGGTCCCATTTCTGGTATGAATATTCCCGTTCGGGGTACACCTACCGGAACGCAGACTAGGACTTTACAATCCTTTATTTTTATCATTTGACTAAATCGATATAGTAATTTTTTAAATTCAAATCTTAATAATTCAAAACCAAATCTAAAAACCAAATCCAATGAAACAAAACTTTTTAAAAACAATGCTGACGCTTGTCTGCTTTGCTACATTTTCGGCATTTCAGGCGCAGACTACCGTGACCGGAACGGTGACCGATACAAATGGTCCCATTCCCGGAGTAAATATTCAGGTTCAGGGGACTTCTACCGGAACACAGACTGATTTTAATGGAGGCTACACTATAGAAAATGTGGAAGGCAATGCCACATTGATTTTTAGCTACGTGGGCTATACTAAGCAAGAAATCACCGTAGATAACCGTAGTACAATAGATGTGACCTTGCAGGAAGATGCCCAAGCCCTGGAGACTGTGGTCGTTGTAGGATATGGTACACAGCGTAAATCTGACGTTACCGGTTCGGTATCACAGGTAAGCAATGAACAAATCACAGAATTGCCCGTGACTAATGTAGAACAATCCCTAGCAGGTAAAGCAGCCGGGGTGAATGTTTCCTCAAACTCAGGTAGACCAGGTGGTAACACAAACATTAGGATACGTGGTAATAACTCGATCAATGCCGGTAACGGGCCGCTTTATGTGGTAGATGGCGTTATAGGTGCGGGGCCCATCAATTATTTAAACCCGAATGATATAGAATCTCTTGAAGTGCTTAAAGATGCTTCGGCAACGGCAATTTATGGGGCACGTGGTGCGAATGGAGTTATTATCATTTCTACTAAGCGCGGTGGAAAAGGAGAAGGCCGGGTAAGCTATGAAGCTTTTACCAGTGTAGGCCGACTGACCCGAAAATTAGATGTGCTGGATGCAAAGGGTTTTTTGCAAACAGAACTGAACTCATATAACAATGCGCAGAAATATGACCCGGTAGGTTTTAGTGAAGGGAAGTATGAAAATCCATTAACGTTCCGGAATAACAGCCAGTTGTTTGATTCCGAAGGGAATCCGCTTTACGATACAGACTGGCAGGAAGAAGCAACACGTACTGCAATTACACAAAGTCACAACCTTTCTTTTACCGGGGGAAACAGTGATCAGTCGTATGGTCTCTTTCTAAATTATACCAATCAGGAAGGTATTATCCTGGAGTCTTCTTTAAAAAGATATTCTGCACGTTTTGTAATGGATAATCAAGTAAAGGATTGGTTAAAAGTAGGTGGTAGCATCACTTTTAACCATGTGGAAGAAAACCGAGTAGATGGTGGACAAGGTGGTCTTACCCCGTTGCGCATGATGATTGAAACGCTTCCCATCGTACCGGTAACCTATCCTGACGGAACGTATGGCACCAATGCCAATTATCCCAATATGGAAGGTGGTGAGAATCCGGTCAACCTACTTCGCAATAAGACCAATTTAATCAAAACACAAACATTTTTAGGCAATGTATATGCCGATTTTGACCTTGCCGAAGGCCTGAAGCTAAGAAGTAGTATAGGTACAAACATCGTGAATACCCAGGATAATTTTTATTCCGGGAGGACGCTTAGACAGCAAAGTGCCGATTATGAAGGGGAAGCATCTGTTGCGAATACCCGTGAGAATTACTGGCAATTTGAAAATTACTTGACCTATAAAAAAGAGTTTAATGAAAATCATTCCATCGAGGCCTTAGGGGGTTTAAGCTGGCAACAATATGATTATGCCTATTCTTATGCCGGTGCACGGGGTTTTTCAGATGATTTTTATGAGTATAGAAACCTTGGGGTAGGTTCCAATCCGCTCACTCCGGATTCAGACACTCAAAAATGGGCCCTAAACTCCTATTTTGGTCGGTTTAATTACAATTTAATGAGCAAGTATTTATTTACGGTAACGGGGCGTTTAGACGGTTCATCCCGTTTTGGGCAAGCTAATAAGAGAGCCTTCTTTCCATCGGCTGCATTTGCCTGGAGGGTTTCTGAAGAAGATTTCCTTAAAGATAATAAGACTATCTCAAACCTTAAATTCCGTACTAGTTACGGGGAAACCGGTAATACTGAGATAGGTGTTTACCAGTCACTGGCCAGTTTAAGTACGAGTGTTGCTATTTTAGGAGGCCAGCGTGCTCCCGGTGTAGGTATAGGTACACTCGCAAATCCTGATTTAAAGTGGGAAAAAACAGCACAATTTGATGCTGGTGTTGAGTTTGATATGTTCAATAAACGTATTGGTATTGAGGCTGATGTATATTATAAAAAAACCACAGATTTATTACTACAGGCACCAGTACCATCGTCAAGTGGGTACACGTCCATCTATAAAAACGTAGGAAGTTTGGAGAATAAAGGGCTTGAAATCTCATTGAATACTACAAATATTCAAACTGAAGATTTTATGTGGACAACAAGTTTCAATATTTCATTGAATAAGAATGAAATACTTGCTCTGGGTGAAGCCGATGACGATATCTTTCCGGGGCCTTTTTTCCTTTCCAACACCAATATTTTGAGAGTAGGAGAATCGGTAGGTTCATTCTATGGCCTGATCAGGGAAGGAACTTGGGGCAGTGACGAAGCTGCTGAAGCTGCACAATACAACCTGCTGCCCGGTGATATAAAACATACAGACGTAAATGGCGACGGGGAGATTAACTCAGCAGACCGGGTCATTATAGGGAATGGTAATGCAGATGGGTTTGGAGCTTTATTCAATACGTTTACCTATAAGAATTTTGATTTGACCTTAGATCTTCAATTTTCATTTGGTAACGATATCCTGAACCTTTCGCGCCATTCTGGTGAAGATAGAACGGGACAGGCAAACAGTTATGCCACCGTTCTGAATGGATGGACACCAGATAACCAGGATACTAATATCGCCCAGAACAGACCGTCAAAAGCTTATTATACCACAACCATAGATTCTAGAATGGTCGAAGATGGTTCTTTTATAAGAGGAAGAAACTTGATTGTAGGGTACAACTTTGGGGGTGATATACTGGAGAAATATAATTTGAGCAGATTACGGGTTTATGCATCGCTGCAAAATTTCTTTTTGAGTACAGATTATACAGGCTATGATCCTGAAGTATCTACCTATGATGATTCTTTCTCACAAGGTATATCCTTCTTTGATTATCCAAAATCAGAATCATTAACCCTGGGTGTTAACCTAACTTTTTAAAAAAACAGATCATGAAAATGTTATATAACAAATCACTTTTAATCGTTCTTGTTTTTGCTCTCTTTGGCCTTAACGGCTGTAAAGACTTTTTAGAGGAAGACAATGAATCTAATTTTACACAGGATAACTATTTTAAAACTCCTGAGCACGCAGAGTCTATCTTGAATAGTATGTACGAGGGACTACGCTTTGTAAGTGACGGTGCCGGCACGTATGGGGAGAGTCCTTTTATGATGCTTGAGTTTCCCACGGGGACGGCAAATACAGAAGTAGGCCAGAGTATTTATAACCGTAATTACCGTAATCTCACAGCAAATGCTGATGATAATTATGTGAACGTATGGTGGACGCAGTCTTTTGAATCTATAGCAAACGCTAACCTGGCCATTGCGCGCATTCCGGAGATAGAGATGAATGATTCAGATAAAAAACGGTATATAGGCGAAGCCAAATTTATGCGTGCATTTCACTATTTTAACCTGGTGCGTATTTTTGGAGAGGTTCCGCTTCTTTTAGAACCCGTAGATGCAAATTCTGAGCTTCTTTACCCTCAGCGTTCACCGGTGGCTGATGTTTATGCGGCGATCGTTCAGGATCTCAAAGACGCAGAGGGTGCTGGTTTACCCTTTTCTGATGATACAGGGCGTGTTGCAGAGGGTGCGGTAAAATCGCTGTTGGCCAGTGTTTACCTCACTATGGCAGGTTACCCGCTACAGGCTGGCGACGAGTATTACGCTATGGCGGCAGATAAGGCCAAAGAAGTAATAGATAACGGAGCCTATTATCTGTTTGACGATTATGACCTATTGCATGATCGGGACGTAAAGAATACCGGTGAATTTATTTTTCAGAATAATTATTCTACGGGAGCTTCTATAACCAATCCTGTTACGCAGCTTTTATTGCCACGTGCGCTCGGTATTTCACAATTTTCTGATGAAATAGGATCTATATTTCCTACCCGTGAGTTTATAAATGCCCATGAAGAAGGAGATAAGCGTCTGGAAGAACAAGAGTTTTATTACACGCAATATCCATCTATTGATGATCCCAATACGATTGTAGAATTTCCGGGAATTTATATTTATAAATTCTTTGATGAAGATGCCGTTTTACTTAGTGCACAAAGTGATTTGAACTGGACGTTTTTACGCTACGCGGAAGTACTGCTTACCTATGCAGAAGCTGGCCTGGAAGCCTATGGAGCCACCCCGGAAGTTCTGAGTGCAGTAAATGCTATTAGGGAAAGGGCAGACCTAGCTCCTTATGGCAGTGAAATAACCGCACAGGATATCTGGAAGGAACGGTTCTACGAACTTTCATTTGAAAACAAATACTGGTTTGATATGGCACGTAGAAGACAGGTGCTCAATACTGAAACCGGTAACTGGGAGGATTTTGTAGGTCACCAGTTTACTTATGGCCCTACACTCACTGAGAAATATTTATTGTTCCCTGTGCCACAGCGTGAGATCGATAATAACACCATCCTTACTCAAAATCCGGGTTGGTAGGTCAATTTTTTATAAAAAAATAGGCGTTATTAGTTTTTAACGTGCTTAAATCTTTTATGCGTCCAGAGGTAAAACTCGGGCGCATTTTTTATTTGCTCTTCCAGATTTTTGGCAAACAGATCGGTAATTTGATAATCAGGAACTGTAGATGGTTTTTCACTTAAAAATTCAAAGGTAGCTTCATAAAATCCGCGGGATTTTTTATGGACATTTAGAAATACAACAGGCATATCCAGGTTTTTTGCGACCCGTTCAGCACCGGTAAAAAATGGCACCTGATGCTCAAAAAACAGGCTAAAATGGTTGTTTTTTGAAGCTTTTGGTGATTGATCTGCAATAAAGGCGTAAGAAGCAACTACCCCTTCTCTTTGATGTCTGGCCATGACCTTTGGGGCAATTTTATTCTGGAGGAGTTTGTTGTTCCAGCGAGCTCTTGAGCGGTGTACAAGTGCATCAAAATCATCGTTTTTTATTTTTTTGTAAATACCGTAGCCTGTGTTATTCATATAAAATTGCAAGCTGCTCAACCACTCATAACTAGCATAATGCCCCGTCATTATGAGCACGCTTTTTCCGTTATTTTCAAGTTCTTGAAGAAGGTCAACGTTGTTGAAGACAAAGCGTTTGCGCATCTCTTCTTCAGAAATGGATATAGATTTTATCATTTCTAAAAACATATCGCACAGGTGGCTGTAAAAATGACGTTCTATCTCCTTTTTTTCAACCGTTGTTTTTTCGGGAAAAGCCATATCCAGGTTGTAGCATACCGTTTTTTTTCGATAGCCAAAAACATGGTACACCAAAAAACAGACGGCATCTGATATTTTGTAAAATAGCCAAAAGGGAAGTTTAGAAATGCCCCAAAGCAAGGGGTAGATAAGCCAAAAGAGTATGCGTTGCATACGGCAAAATTAAGTTAAATATAGGTATATTTACCGCAAAATATAAGCTTTTATGGGTAATCTCGACCTGGTAACGGTCATTGTCATCGCAGCAAATGTACTCTTCTCCATGAAGGGTTTTAACGACCATTCTTTTTTTGAAAAATATAAGTTCAATACCGGGGCGGTACGTCGTGGGGAGCAGATCAGGCTGCTTACTTCTGGATTTTTGCACGTTAATACCGCGCATTTGTTTTTTAACATGCTAACGCTTTATTTTTTTGCTGCTATTGTGGTGGGACTTTTAGGCACGGTCAACTTTTTGATTATTTACCTGGGCAGCCTGATTTTAGGTAATTTATTGTCGTTTTACTTTCATAAAGATGAGTATAATTATACTGCTGTGGGAGCTAGTGGAGCGGTTTCCGGGATCTTATATTCCGCGATCTTATTGCAACCGGGCATGAGTTTGTACATGTTTTTTATTCCCATTCCCATACCGGCTTATATTTTTGGTATTGGTTATTTATTGTATTCCATTTATGGTATGCGGGCGCAGAATGATAATATAGGACATGATGCTCACTTTGGCGGAGCCATAGGGGGGTATGTGATTACCCTGGCAATGGCGCCTGTTCTGTTTCAGACTAACCTGCTTATGGTGAGCCTGCTGGCCATTCCTATTATTATTCTTTTTATCCTTAATAAAACAGGTAAACTTTAAATGGCATGGCTATTGAATAGTTATTTAAAACAAGATCCAAAATCATGATTATGAAAACGCTTTTTTTAAACCTTTGTTTATTTATTGCAGCAACCACTATGGCACAATCTCCTATCGACGCTCTAGTCACCGTAACCGGCAAAGGCGAAGTAACCGCAGTACCTGATGAGGTCACTATAAATTTAGGTGTGGAAACTACTGGGAAAGATCCTAAAAGCGTGAAGAGCGAAAATGATAAATCAATTGACGCCGTGCTCAAATACACTAAAAAAATGGGCATCTCGCAGAACAATGTAAAGACCCAATACGTCAATCTTAATAAAAATTACAACTACGACGATAAGACTACTACCTATACGGCGCGACAGACCATAAGTATTAAAATGGAAAATATGGATAACTATGAAGAAGTTGTCGCAGGTTTAATGACGCAGGGCGTAAATACTATTAACGGTATTGCATTTTCATCTTCAAAACAAAAGGAATATGAGCGGAAGGCACGCACCCAGGCCATACTTAATGCAAAAGAAAAAGCCGAGCAATACTTGAGTCCACTGGGGCAAAAAGTAGGGGCGGCCAAAATGATTACTGAATCTGGCGCCAGCACGCCACAACCTATGCTCATGATGAAGTCCCGTGCAATGATGGATTCTTCATCTTCTGGCGAAACCCTGGCTCCTGGGGAGATTACTATTACAGAAAGCGTTGAGGTTTCTTTTTATATTCAATAAATCCTTTGGCTGAAAGCTTGCACGCTCTGAGTGCAGGCCGAAATAGGAATTTTTCACCCTGAAATAAATCTTTAAGAAGTGCTTTAAAAGCCTTCAATAATCAGATCAAATTTAATAGATGCAATGCGTCATATTAAAGACTTTTTCGTATTATGTGTATAGCGTATATATGTCTAAAAAACGATACGTTATGCCGCTTTTCAAATTTATAAAACAGGAAATACAGGTCAAAATTGGTGTAAAGCATGCTAAATTCAGCCTTATAAAAATGCTTTAAAACTTCAATTTTCTATTTTTAACTCTTTGAGTTTCTCGTAAATTGCAAGTATAAACTTCCGTTATGTCAGAAAATCTGGGTGATTATAGAAAATCCTATGAGAAAAATAACTTTACCGTCACAGATAGTGCGGCAAATCCATTCACGCAATTTGACCATTGGTTTAAAGAAGTAGAAGATAGTGACGGTATAGAAGAGGTCAATGCAATGACCGTTGCTACCATAGGGCTTGACGGTTTTCCTAAGAGTAGGGTGGTGCTACTTAAAAATTATGACGAGCAGGGCTTTACGTTTTATACTAATTATAACAGCGAGAAGGGCAAGGCCATTACTGCAAATCCACATATCTGTATATCTTTTTTTTGGCCTAATCTGGAGCGGCAGGTAATCATCAAGGGGAAAGCCAGAAAAGTTTCAGAAAAGCAATCCTTAAGTTATTTTCAGTCCCGGCCGCGTGGCAGTCAGTTGGGCGCTTTGGTTTCGCCGCAGAGCGAAATTATACCAGATCGTGATTTTCTTGAAAATAGACTGAAAAGCCTTGAAAATGACTATGAAGACCAAGAAATCCCAAAACCGGAACAATGGGGCGGATTTCTGGTAGTGCCCCACGAATTTGAATTCTGGCAGGGACGTCCCAACCGTCTTCATGATAGGATACGGTACACTGGCCACAAAAACCAGTGGAAACGGGATCGTCTGGCCCCTTAAAACACAACGGTATTATGAAAAGATTATATTTGGTAAGACATGCAAAATCTTCATGGGAATTTGATCTTGACGATCATGAGCGCCCTTTAAAAGAACGTGGCCTCAATGATGCGCCGCTGGTTGCGCGAAATATAAAAGATAGTATCCAAAATCCTGACCGGATTCTTAGCAGTGATGCAGTACGCGCAAAAACAACCGCCATACTTTATCTAAAAGCATTGGGAATAGATGAGTCCAAGCTTATCTTAGACCCAAAATTGTATGATTTTAATGGAAGAGATGTAGAAAAGATCATCAGAAATACCCCAGATACGGTAAATTGCCTTATGATTTTTGGTCACAATAACGCCATGACGAGCCTAGTCAATAAATGGGGTGATCTGGAGATTGAAAATGTCTCTACCGCCGCCTTTACAGAGCTTGTTTTTGAACAGGACCAATGGGTCGATATAAAAAAAGGGACTACAAAACAATATATAAAACCGAAGCAATTTAAATAGATGAATAGAAAGCCTTTACCACCCGTTAATGACGAAGATAGATATGTAAATAGGGAGATAAGCTGGTTGCAATTTAATGCTCGGGTGTTGCAGGAGGCTGCAGATGAAACCGTCCCTTTAATAGAACGTCTGCGTTTTGTAGGTATTTTTTCAAATAATCTGGATGAGTTTTTTAAGGTTCGATATGCTACGGTAAAGCGCATCGTAGAAGCTGGTAAAAAAGGCCGAAAAGCGCTGGGTGTTTATGCGGCCGATGAGTTACTAGAAAAAATCACACGCATTGTTATAGATCAACAGGCAGAAAGCCTTGAAATACTCGATAATATCCATAAAAAACTGGAGGCAGAGCGAATTTCGGTTATAAAAGAAGATGAGGTAAAGCATCCTGAGCATATTGAGTTTATAAAAAACTTCTTTATGGAGCGTGTGAGTCCTGCGCTGGTGACTATTATTCTGGATCACAATATGGAGCTTCCGCGCATTCAGGATCTTGAGGCATACCTCACGGTAAAAATCAAGAAAAAGGGCCGTTATAAACCTATGTATGCCCTGGTAGAAATACCCAGTAGCCTAGACCGCTTTGTGGTTCTGCCAAAAATAGGCGACGAAGACTATATCATGATCCTCGATGATCTTATACGTTTTAACTTGGACGTGGTCTTCAATATTTTTGAATACGATTCCATCTCGGCGCACATGATTAAAATTACGCGCGATGCAGAACTGGATATAGAGTCAGACCTTGGGAAGAGTTTTATAGAGAAACTTTCACGTAGCATAAAGGATCGAGAGGATGCAGAACCAGTACGTTTTGTACACGACCAGTCCATCGATGAGCAAACACTCAGTTTTCTGTTGAATCTACTGGGTATAGAAAATAACGACAGTATCATTCCCGGCGGGCGCTACCACAACAGGAAAGATTACATGGATTTTCCCAGCCTGGGAAGAACGGATTTGTTGTATAGCCGGCTAAAACCACTTCCTATAGCGGGTATTTCCCTTAACGATAGTATTTTAAAGCGTATTGCCGAACGTGATTTTTTGCAATATACACCCTATCATACCTTTGCTTACATCATCAAATTTCTGCGGGAAGCCGCTTTAGATCCCAAGGTTAAGACCATCAAGATCACTATTTACCGGCTGGCCAAAATAAGCCATATCGCCAGTGCCCTCATCAATGCCGCAAAAAATGGAAAGGAAGTAACGGTACAGATAGAGTTGCGCGCCCGTTTTGATGAAGCGTCAAACATGATGTATGCTAATAAGATGCAGGATGAAGGCGTCCGTCTTATTTTTGGCGTGCCCGGCCTTAAAGTGCACAGTAAAATCTGCGTGATAGAACGTCTTGAGGGAAGTACGATGAAGCGCTACGGTCTCATAAGTACTGGTAATTTTAATGGTACTACTGCACGTATTTATACAGATTATACGCTCTTTACGGCAGATAAGCAGATTTTAAAGGATGTTGATAAACTTTTCAATTTCTTTAATACCAATTATATCGTAAACACTTATAAACATTTAATCATATCACCGCATTACGCGTATCTGCAGTTTTATAAGCTCATCAATCACGAAGTCACCAAGGTTAAAAATGGCGGAAAAGGCTATATAAGGCTGAAGTTAAACAGTATATCCAACTATGAGATCATAGACAAACTATATACCGCGAGCCAGGCCGGGGTTAAGATTGATATGATTGTACGCGGTCTCTGCTGCCTGATCCCTGGTGTTAAAGGGATGAGTGAGAATATTAGTGTGATCAGTGTGATCGATAAATTTTTAGAACATCCCCGAGTGCTTATTTTTGGGGAAGAAGGTGAAGAGTCTGTATTTATATCTTCTTCAGACTGGATGAGCCGTAACCTTGACAATAGAGTGGAAGTGACCTGCCCCATCTACGATCCTGAAATTAAAAAGGAGATCATCGAGACATTTATGATCTGCTTACAGGATAATGTAAAAGCTCGCGCAATAACAAAGTTGCAAGATAATGCCTACCGAAAGAATGATAAACCTGCCCTACGATCGCAATTTGTCACCTATGCGTACTATCTGGATAAGATGGCGAATTCTGATCTATAAAAAAGGATAGTATTAATTGAGGAGATTTATTTTTTAGTTGAAAACAATATAAAACTAGCCGTGAATACTCTCTTGTTTGCCTAAATCCTTCATTATTTCTGCTTCGTAATCCAGTAAATCGGCCCATTTTTTATCTACTTCTTTCCGATCACCATATTTTCGGGCAAAGCCTAAAAACATGCTATAGTGATTGGCCTCGCTGGCCATAAGGTCGTGGTAAAATTCTGCTAGTTTCTTATCTTCCAGCTGGAGGGATAAAATCCTGAACCGTTCACAACTGCGCGCCTCGATGAGTGCAGCATATAATAATCTGTGTACAAGCTGTGTCGTGCGGTCACCGCCTTTGCCAAAGAATTTTATCAGCTCGCCCACATACTTGTCTTTGCGCTGATGGCCTAAGGTCTGACCCCGTGCTATAATTTTGTCATGTACCATTTTAAAATGGCTTATCTCCTCTTTTACAAGTGCTATCATTTCTTGTACAAGCGCTGTATATTCTGGGAACGAAACAATAAGTGATATAGCTGTAGAAGCTGCCTTTTGCTCACAAAAAGCGTGGTCTGTAAGTATTTCGTCAATATTCTTTTCAACGATGTTGACCCATCTGGGGTCTGTGGGTAATTTGAGTCCTAGCATTATAAATCGAGATCAAAGGTTTTTAATAAGAGTTCAAGATTGGGATTTGCCTCCCGCATCTTTTCATACTTTTCACGGGGTGTAAACGCAAATTTACGCGCAGATTGCTCATTTACGGTAATGTTAAGTTGAATGTCGTAGTTGCTGAGTTTTCGTTTAAGATATTCCAGCAAGTTGTGCTGTGCACGTTCCAGCTCTATCCGCATGGTGTCGTTGGGGAATTCTAAGTGAATGGTCGTATCTTTTAACGTAGGGGTTCCCGTCTCTAAGGTGGAGGCCATTATTTTTTCACCTTTTTTTCGCAGTCGGTCCACATATTCTTTCCAGGTGGCCTGCATGGCTATCTCCGTAAATGGTTTTTTGGGAAGGCTGGCCTCGTCGGGCTGCTGGTTGATCTGACGCTCCAGAATTTCCTTTTTTTTCTGCATCCCTTTAAGGGAAAGGCCGGAAACCGGAGAGGAGGTTTCGGGGGTTTTAGGTCGGTTTATATCGGTTTTTGAGGTGTTTTCGGCACTTTTTGGAAGGTTTTCCAGTTCGCTAGGACTGCCTGAGGTTTGGGGTTTATGAGATTTGACCGAGTCGGTTTTTTCCTTTTCTAGGCCGTTTTCAACCGATTTCTCCTCGTTTTTGGGTGCAACAGGCGTACTTTCCTTAAAATGCGTGGGCGCTATTATGAAGTGCTCAGGCTTTTTTTTTTCTCCATCAAAAGTGATAGAGGCAAGTTGCATGAGGCATAATTCTACAAGCAGTCTGGGATTGCGGCTAGTCCTGTATTTGAGATCACAGTCGTTTGCGATTTCCAATGCTTTCAATAGAAACGCGAGACTTGTCTTTTGCGCTTGCGTATGGTATTTTTTCTTCGTTTGATCGCCAACCTCGAGTAGATTTATGGTTTCGGGGTTTTTACAGACCATAAGATCTCTAAAATGTGATGCCAGCCCAGCTACAAAATGATGGGCATCAAAACCCCGGGAAAGAATGTCATTAAAATGAAGCAACAACTGCGGAATGTTATTTTCAAGCAACAGATCTGTTATTTCAAAATAAGTGTCATAATCAAGCACATTCAGGTTTTCGGTAACTGCTTTGCGTGTGAGGTTTTTACCTGAAAAACTCACCACCCGGTCAAAGGTAGAAAGCGCGTCACGCAAGGCACCATCTGCTTTTTGTGCTATAATATGAAGGCCTTCTTCCTCGGCCTCTATGCCTTCCTGCTGGGCTATATCCATGAGGTGCTCACGAATATCCCTGACATTAATTCTCTTAAAATCAAAAATCTGACAACGAGAAAGTATCGTGGGGATGATCTTGTGCTTTTCGGTAGTGGCCAGGATAAAAATGGCGTGCTTGGGAGGCTCTTCAAGTGTTTTTAGAAAAGCGTTAAACGCCGCTTGCGAAAGCATGTGTACCTCATCTATAATATACACTTTATAATGCCCCACCTGAGGCGGAATGCGCACTTGATCGATGAGGTTCCTTATATCATCTACCGAATTATTGGAAGCCGCATCCAGTTCAAAAATATTAAATGCATAGTCTTCATCTTCCGCAATTGCTGAAGAATCATCGGTATCAGCCTCTTGGTTTATTTTTTTGGCTAGAATACGCGCGCATGTGGTCTTACCCACACCACGGGGTCCTGTAAAAAGGAGGGCCTGCGCCAAGTGGTTGTTTGCAATGGCATTTTCTAAGGTATTTGTAATGGCCTGTTGACCCACAACATCCTTAAAGGTTGCGGGGCGATATTTTCTTGCCGATACTATAAAATGCTCCACGTGATCTTGAATTCTAGTTGCTTCATTTAGCGAATTGCAAAGATAAAGATTGTGTTTTAGATATGCATTTGGAGTACTCGTTTGTTATGTGTACTTATTAACAAGATCTATTCAGCGCATATTTTCATATAAGTATCTTGTGAGTCTGCTTTTCACTTACCTTTGCCGCAAGCAGGCCGCCTTATCGCTCTATTTACTTCTTCTAAAGAATAAAATGGAGAGGAAAGTCCGGACACCATAGGGAAGCATAGCGGCTAACGGCCGTCATTCTTAATCTAGATAACCATCGAGATTGGGATTAGGACCAGTGCAACAGAAAGAATGTACAGATCATGCTGTAGTGAAACCAGGTAAACTCTATGCGGTGCAATGCCATGTATACCGGTTTTTAAGCGTTCCCGCGCGATGCCGGAGGGTAGGCAGATAGAATGTATGGGCAACCATGCATCCAGATAAATGATAGGGTCTCAATTTTTATTGAGAAACAGAATCCGGCTTATAGGCCTGCTTTTTTCTTTTTTAAGCCAAAAAACGGCTGAAAAATCCTAATAAATGAATAAAAGAGCCGATTTTAGGCAAAATCAACAACCTCGGGGAAGCCAACGAGGTCTGGTTCGGAAATAATTTTTGAATTACGACCCAGAATGTCGGATAATAAAACCCACTGGTGGGATTCAATTCAGATCGAACGAGAAACTATAGAGTTTTTTAGTGAAGGATAACTCAATCTTTGCTCTGGCTGCAGACGAGGTTAGCCCAGTTAATAGCATCTTCCATATTCTGAAATATACGAAAAGGTTTTGCCATGAATTTCTTTTCGAATTGAGCATTTAAAATCTGGATTTTTCCAGTAGTTACGATAGCCACCCCCTTCAAAATATCAGAAAATTTAAAATTGATATAGGCCATCGGGTTTACATTATAAG
>DRGP01000033.1 GCA_011050015.1 Leeuwenhoekiella sp.
GGATAGGCTTCACGGGCTATTGGGGAGGATTACACCAATGGAAAAATGGAACCGGGATCGACACCTGATTTTAATAAAAAAACAAACCGCTTAATTAATATTTGAAATCTAGAATAATACTCTTGTTTTATAGGGGCTAAAACAAACATGTGTTCTACAAAAGAGTAGCACCTCATCAAAGATCATTTAGGATGAAACATGAACAACAATGGCCGGTTCTACATTTTGCAGCAATGCAAGACACCCTTGAAACCCTCCACCAGTGGCTTCAAATCGTGGGGAAAATACGCTTAAAGACCATGCCCTGGCAAAACCATTCCTGGCATACCGCGCTGTATGTCACCACCACCGGATATTCTACCCATGCAATCCCTTACCAGGGACGCATCTTTCAGATAGATTTTGATTTTAAAAAGCATCAGCTGCTTATTCAATGTTCCAATACAGCGGCGCTCACGATGGATTTAAAACCGCGAAGTGTCGCGGACTTTTATGACGAACTTTTTGAAAAACTGGCCAGTATTGGGATTGATATAAACATACACGCAAGGCCCAACGAGATAGATCCTGCGATTCCCTTTGCGGAAAACGTAGATCAGGCGGCATACGATCCTAACGCAGCGCATGCGCTTTGGCTGGCCATGCTAAAAGCCAATGCCGTTTTTAATGAATTCCGAAGTGGTTTTATAGGCAAGGCAAGTCCGGTGCATCTCTTCTGGGGCGCGTTTGATCTGGCCGTTACCCGATTCTCCGGAAACACTGCTCCACTTCATCAGGGCGGTGTCCCCAATATGCCTGTGGAAGTGATGCAGGAAGCCTACTCCCAAGAGGTAAGCAGCGCCGGTTTTTGGCCGGGTTCTGAAGATTCGCCTACTCCTGTTTTTTATGCCTATGCTTATCCCAGTGACCCCGCTTTTGGAACGCAAAACGTTCTACCAAAAACGGCTTTTTATAGCCCGGAGATGGGGGAGTTTTTCCTGACATATGAAGACGTACAAAGCGCAGAAAATCCAGAACAGGCTTTATTAGACTTTTTACAAACAACTTACGAAGCCGCAGCCAGGACTTCTGCATGGGACAGGACTAAATTAGAAAAGCAATAAAAATAAAAAATACCGAAACTTCCTGCTCTCTTAGCTGACAACACCAAGTCAAGTTGAGATCAATCAACGACCTCGTGGAGTTAAATCCTCTGGAGGGATTAATAACACAAAATCGTATATTCACTTGAATCTCAAAGCAATTTTTATGACGACCTTAGATTTAAGAACGACGGTAAAAGAATATGTAAATACGGCAGATAAAAGGCTTTTAAAAATGATAAAGGTATTAGCTGAAAGCTATCACGAATATGATCAAGACCCAGCCTTAAGTGAAGAGGAATATCAAAGAATAGATAAACGCAGGGAAGAACATTTGAGTGGTAGAAGTGAGTCTTTTTCTTGGGAAGAAGTGAAGCAAAATGCAAGAAATGCTGCCGGATACTTTAGCCCCCAATAAAGTCGGAGTGATATTTTAGATTTCAATCAATACCTTTGAAATATGAAATACAAGAAATGGAGCTTACCTGAGAAATTGGAGATACTGGCATCTGCAGAATAGATTGGGATTAGGCGAAGAATTTTTAGAGCATCTAGAACTTTATTTTAATAGAATCACACTAACCCGAAGAACTTTCCTCAAAAACGACAACCTTACAGGGAGGCTTTTATAAAGCAGTTTCCCTTCTTAATTATTTATGAAATCACTAAAGAAAAGTGGTAGTTTACACTGTATTCAATACGTTGCAAAATCCAGATAAGATAAGGAAGAGTTTTAACTAACTTTGAAACACTAATAACTCCCATTCAAATAATCTCGGTTTTTTCTGATTTTAAATTATTTGCAATATCGACTATTGAAAATTGCTTTATAGTTTACAATCAAATTCTATAAAATGGTTTTGAATATATCACCAAAAATTCTGAGATTTCTAGAAATTACAACTACGCATTAATTTTCTGCCTAACTTTTTTGATTTCAGCATTTGGAATCTTTGGTTATTTTATCTCTAAAAATAATAATATTCAATAATTGTTTTTTGGAATTGGGCTTATCGGATTTTAAAAACCGCGCTCGGCGTATTTGAAAATCACAAAACAAATAAAAACACGAATACTATAAATCCTTATTTTAGAAATACTAAATCAGATGTAAAATACTGATTTTATGGTTTTCGAGAATAAAAAACCCACATTTTCTGTTGAATAATGTGGGTTTTTGGATTAAAAATTACTTCCATTTAAGAAGCGCCATTGCGCACGGGCGATAAATCTTTGGCTTCTTCTTCAGAATAGAGTCGTGATTTAATTACAAAGCGTATGCCCATCGGGATTTCCAATGAAAAGCTGGAGCCGCGGCCTTTGGTAATGTCAACCGTGAGCTGGGTATGTTTCCAGTACTCAAACTGATCGCTGGACATATAAAATTCACAAGCGTGTATCGTGCCCAGATAGATATCGGTCTCATTGATCATCAGGTCGCCCTTGGGAAAGCACATGGGCGACGAGCCATCGCAGCAACCGCCGCTCTGGTGAAACATCAACGGGCCATGCTGTTCCCGTAATTCATCAATCACTTTTTTTGCCGCTTCCGTGGCCTGTACACGTGTGGTCATCGTTTTGTTTTTAGAAAAAGCCCATTGCTTTTTTGTCGTAAGAGATCAACATATTTTTGGTGTGGCGGTAATGCGCCAGCATCATTTTATGATTTTCACGGCCTATTCCTGATTTTTTATAACCTCCAAAGGGAGCATGCGCAGGGTAATTGTGATAGTTGTTTACCCACACACGGCCTGCTTTGATCGCCCGTGAAATTTGATAGGCCTGGTGCATATCGCGCGTCCATACACCTGCGCCCAGTCCGTAGAGCGTATCATTGGCAATTTCAATAGCATCGGCTTCATCTTTAAAGGAGCATACGCACAGCACAGGCCCAAAAATCTCTTCCTGAAAGACCCGCATTTTATTGTTCCCCTTCAAGATCGTGGGCTGTATGTAATAACCGCCCTCAAGACCTTCGTTATAGGCAGATTCACCCCCGCAGAGTACTTCGCAGCCCTCTTCTTTACCGATGCTTATATAATTGAGAATCTTTTCATACTGATCGTTAGAGGCCTGTGCGCCCATCATGGTATCCGGACTTAACGGATGGCCCAGTTTTATGGCTTTGGTACGCTCTACTACACGCTCCATAAATTTGTCAAAAATACTTTCCTGTACGAGCAGCCTACTGGGACTGGTACAAACTTCACCTTGATTTAAAGCAAACATCACCGCGCCTTCCAGGCATTTATCAAAAAATTCATCGTCGGCACTCATCACACTTTCAAAGAATACATTGGGCGATTTACCGCCAAGTTCTAGCGTAACGGGTGTAATATTTTTTGAGGCGTATTGCATGATGAGTTGGCCGGTTGTGGTCTCTCCCGTAAAAGCGATTTTATTAATCCGCGGACTTGAAGCCAAAGGTTTTCCAGCTTCAGCACCAAAACCGTTTACGATATTGAGCACCCCGGCAGGCAGAATATCTTCAATAAGTTCCATAAGGATCAGGATACCCACGGGCGTCTGCTCGGCCGGTTTTAAGACCACACAATTCCCGGCGGCCAGTGCAGGGGCGAGTTTCCAGGTCGCCATTAGAATAGGGAAATTCCAGGGGATGATCTGCCCCACCACACCCAGCGGTTCGGTCACGTTGATACATACCGTATTGCTGTCCAGTTCACTCACTGAACCTTCTTCAGCACGAATCACACCGGCAAAGTACCTAAAGTGATCTACGGCCAGCGGCAGATCTGCAGCGCGGGTCTCCCGAATGGCTTTTCCGTTATCCCAGGTTTCTGCCCGTGCCAGGGCTTCCAGATTGTTTTCCATCACATCGGCAATTTTGAGCAACAGGTTGCTGCGGGAGGCGGCTGATGAATTATTCCACTCAGGCGCGGCTTTCCACGCGGCGTCTATGGCCAGATCAATATCTTCTGCCGTAGAACGCGGTATTCGGGTAAAATTGGCCCCGTCCACCGGCGATACGTTATCAAAATACTGTCCTTTTACGGGAGCGGTCCACTTCCCTCCTATAAAATTGTCATATTGTTCCTTAAATTTTGGTTTTTCTACAACGTTTGCGGCATTGGTTTGTACATCACTCATAATCGTAAATTTTGAAGTTAAATTTTTCTGATTTGGCCGTGGAAACCACTATCCCATCCACGGGTCTTTCAAAGTTAATAAACACAGGGCTGCAAATGAGGACGCATACTACCACATCTGTGAACAATTCTCTTAAATATCACTATAATTCTAATTTTTAGTGTATATAATTCCTATATTTATAAATAATACCGGTTTATTTTAACAACTATAAAATGACAATGCAGCTTTCAAAATCGTTTTATAAAAACAGAAAATTGGAACTTCTGGTAGAAAACCAAACCTCGTACACACTCAATAACGCCGCCTTACATATTTTTGAAACGCACAAGCAGGCAGAACTCGTGCCGTTACAGTTTGATCAGCCCGTGCTGGCCAGTATGCTGCGCGGAAAGAAAGTTATGCACCTGCGTGAGCAGCACCATTTTGATTTTTTACCGGGCGAATCCCTAATTTTACCGGCCAATGAACTCATGTGCATCGATTTTCCCGAAGCTGAAGAAAGCAATCCCACCCGCTGCCTGGCTATGGCCATTGATGAGCATAAAATAAAACAGGTTGTCCAACTTATGAACGAGACGCTCCCAAAAGCTGACGGAAAGGAATGGGGCTTGATGGACTATAATTTTCACTTCACCAATGATGAGGGGATTTATCAAATCTTGCAGCGCTTATTGTTTTTGTTTACCGAAAACCACCCTTCTAAGGATTTTTTTGTTGATAATATGCTCCAAGAACTCATTGTGCGCGTGCTGCAGACTAACAACAAGAAAATCTATAACCAAAAAAACCTAACCCCACATAATGACGGCCGTATGGCATTGGTAATTCAGTACATTGGGGACAATCTGAGCCAGTCGCTCTCCATTGAGCAATTGAGCAAAAAAGCCTGTATGAGCTCCTCTAATTTTTATCGGGTTTTTAAAAATGAAATGGGGCTCTCCCCAATAGATTTCATCAATACCGAACGCATAAAACGCGCCGTAAGACTTTTGCAGGATCCCGCCCGTAAAGTAAAAGACGTGTATATGGAGTGTGGTTTTGAAAGCCGCTCCTACTTCAACCGCGTCTTTAAAAAGCTCAAAAAAACATCCCCAAGTAGGTATCAAGAACAATCAAAACTGGTGAATTGAGTATAAGGTTTTGCAAGGCTGAATATCCATCTAAAAACGGTTCTTAGAAAGTTTAGGTAGCAAATTAATCACACACGCAATTCAAAATAATTTCATAACTTTATAAATCCCAAAGTCGAAAAAATAAATTTCATGTCTAATTATATTGCCATTCTAAGAGGCATAAATGTAGGTGGGCACCGCAAAATACCGATGGAAGGCCTGCGGAAAGAAATTGGCAATCTGGGTTATAAAAACATAAAGACCTACATACAGAGCGGCAATATTATTTTTACAGCAGCAGCTCATCATAGTGACCTGGAAATCGCCGAACACATTGAAAAAATGATCCTGACCACGTTTGGTTTTGAAGTTCCCGTCATCGTACGCAATAGTGACGAACTCCAACAAACAGTGAGCGAAAATCCATTTTTAACTACTGAAAATACGTCTATTGAGGGTTTACATGTTACTTTTTTAAAGGAAACCCCATCCCCCGAAACGCTTGAAAACATTAAAACCTATACCTACCCACCCGATAAATTTGAGATCAGGCAAAAAAATGTATTTCTATATATTCCCGGCTCGTATCACAAAACAAAATTGAGCAATGCTTTTTTTGAAAAGAAACTCAACGTTCAGGCCACCACGAGAAATTGGAAAACCGTCCAAAAACTGGCCGAAATGAGCGATTTTTAGCCCCAAAACAGCCGTTTTTGCTTTCTAAATCTAATTTTTCTCACTCAAATGCTTCGCATAAAAACCCATCATGGCGCGGTAAAAATCAAGTGTATTCTTTTCTTTGGCAAAACCATGGCCTTCGTCATATTTGACCATATAGGGTACATCCACATTCTTTTCGCGTAGAGCGGCTACAATCTGATCTGCTTCATCAATATTCACTCTGGGATCATTCGCGCCCTGTACTATAAAAAGTGGCTTTTTGATCTTATCCAGTTGATAAACCGGGCTCACTTCTTCCATGACTTCCTTTTCTTCGGGAAGCGCTTCGTCATACCAGATTTCTTTGAGTATTTTAAGGTAGGGTTTCCAGTACGCCGGGATGGTCTGCATAAAGGTAAACAGGTTAGAAACCCCCACATAATCTACCCCACAGGCATATAAATCGGGCGTTTTTGTGAGTCCGCGCAGTACGGCATAACCGCCATGGCTTGCTCCGTAAATGGCCGCTTTTTCTTCATTTACCCAACCCTGATCGATTACATACTGCAGGCCGTCTTCCACATCATCCATCGCTTTCCGGCCTATTTGCTTAAAACCAGATTCGAGAAACTCCTTTCCATAACCGCCAGAAATCCGAAAATTCACCTGTAAGGTTGCATAACCACGGCTGGCAAACAATTGTGCTTCGGGATTAAAACCCCAGGAGTCGCGTATGCCCTGCGGCCCTCCGTGAGGATTTACAACTACAGGCACTTGTTTACCGCTCAGCGCCGCTGGTGGCAAGGTAATGTACCCGTGCAAGTCAAGGCCATCACGGCTTTTAAAGGATATAGGCTTCATTTCTGCCATATCTTCTTCGTGCAGTTGCGGCATAAGTTCATAGACCACGGCAAAAGTATCTTTTGCAACATCATACGAATGATAGGTGCCATAATCGCGATCGCTGTTTACATAGATCAGGTAGAAATCTTCTTCATCGGTCTTATCTGCAATGCCGTATTGTTTTTCGCCAAAATGGGCCTTAAACCGTTCGTCCAGTTTCTTGTAATAAGCACTCACGGGAATGGTGACATTTTTCTCGCCCTCATAGCGAAAATAATCGATCTCATAATCCCGCTTCCGCGAAACGGAAATACCGGACACATCATAATCATCATGACTAAAAATATCCCGCACTTTCTCGTCCTTTTTTAGATCGTAAAGAATTATCTTAACCTTATCGCCTTCCAGATTAGAAACCACATAAGCCTCATGCGGATTATCACTGGAATAATCAAAACCCAGGATAGAAAACGCATCTTTCCAGTTAAGGCTTTTCAGCAAATTGTATTCGCCAGCATCGTTGATGTAATATAGATCCTGTTCTACGCCATCGCGCATGCGGGTAAACGCCTTTAGGTTTCCATCTTTGTCAAAATCATAATCAGTAATGGGATTGGCCTCGTCGTCGTTGCTGTACAATTGCTCGAGTTCGCCGGTGACCACATTGAGTTTATAGGGATCAAAAATCGCGGGATTATTCCTGTTCATCAAGATGATAATATGGTCTTTGTCCTCTTTAAGCAAACGCAAAATACTGGCTTTCGCGCCTTCAAAAGGGGTAAGATCCCTGGCATCACCACCATCTACATTTACTGCAAAAAGGTGGTAATTTTCATCACCGCCCTTGTCCATTGCGTAGATCAGGCGCTCATTATTCACCCAACCATAGCCACGTATGAGTTCCTCTTTTTCTTCCACCGCGCGTTTAATTGCTCCGGTTTCGCGCTCTTTCACCATCACGTGGCGCTTCCCTTGATCGTCTTTTTCCAGATACGAAATGTATTTTCCATCCGGCGAAACATTAAAACTTGCCGCTTTTGGCTTCGCGAAATAATCTTCAACTTTATAGTTGAAATCACCGGTATCCAGGGCTGCAAGTGCATGCAGGGATTCGTCTGACGTGGTAAGTTTAGGGTTTCCGGGAAGGGAAGCTGTTTTTGTACTCATAGCTGTTAAATTTCTGATCGCAAAGCTAAAGAGATCGTTTTGATAAAGTCGCAAAATGGCGTTAAACTCCTTCCTCCCCTTGTGCATTCCTCTCGCTACACTCGTCGTATGCAAGTCCCAAGGAGGGGAACACTCGGAGTAAATCTTTTTAAATTGAGCTTCTAAAAAGACATCAATTTAAGCGCTTGAATAAGAAGCTCCTCCCCTTCGGGGAGGCTGGGTGGGGAGGAAAGTTGGTCAGGAGGAATTAACAAAACCTTCAATAGAATAATAAAATACTTCCCTAATTTTAACTGTGGAAAATTCCCTGTTTTAAGTTAAAAATGATACTTTTTAAATAAAAATCGGCTGTTTTCCGTAATCTAGAAAATGGAATAAATCATCTGAAAATTGACCAAAAACAGGTGAAAATCGACGAAAAACAGCGAAAAAAGATATATAATGAGCAAAAAACCACTTCAAGCGGAAACTGAATATGATTTAATTTGTGTGGGTGGCGGTATCATGAGCGCCACGCTGGCGCTACTGGCAAAATTACTGGACCCAAACCTAAAGTGCTTATCCTGGAACGTCTGGATAAGGTAGCGCAGGAAAGTTCGGCCGCGTGGAACAATGCCGGAACGGGACATTCTGCCCTTTGTGAACTCAATTATACACCGCAAAATGAAGACGGCAGCATCAATATAGACAAGGCGATCGATATTTGTAACCAGTTTGAGATCTCCAAGCAGTTCTGGTCGTTTTTATTGCGTGAAAACCTTCTTAAAAATCCGGAATCCTTTATTTCCCACGTGCCGCACCACAGCTGGGTGACCGGAAAGGACAATGCTGATTATCTGGAAAAAAGATATCATAAAATGCAGGAACATTTTATGTTTGACAGTATTCATTTTACGCGCGATATTGAGGTGATGAAAGAATGGTTCCCGCTCATGATGCACGAGCGCTCTGCAAGTGATATTATGGCCGCTTCCCGTATCGACCGTGGTACCGAAGTAAATTATGGAACGCTTACTCGCACGCTTTTCGACATTCTCGAAACCGAATTTGACACGCCCGTGCAGTGCAACGAAGATGTAAAAGATATTGACCCTGATCAAGAAGAATGGTCTGTAGAAGTAAAAAACGCAAAGACCCACAATGTACGCCAACTAGAAGCGCGTCACGTATTTATTGGCGCCGGTGGCGGAAGTTTGCTTTTACTGCAAAAAGTAGAAATCGATGAAAAAGATGGCTACGGAGGCTTTCCTGTGAGTGGTGAGTGGCTGGTGTGTAAAAACCGTGATATCATTAATCAGCATCACGCCAAGGTGTACAGTAAAGCCGGGCTGGGCGATCCGCCCATGTCGGTCCCGCATTTAGATACGCGCTATATTGATGGCAAACGCGAACTGCTCTTCGGCCCTTTCGCCGGTTTTAGTCCCAAGTTTTTAAAAGAAGGTTCTAATCTCGATTTGTTCAAGTCAATCAAGTTCAAGAATATCCCTTCCATGCTGGGCGCTTTCTGGCACAATTTACCGCTCACCGAATACCTGATCAAGCAAGTCGCCATGTCGTTCAGCGACCGTATGGATGATTTACGTAAATTTATCAAAGACGCCAAAGAGGAAGACTGGGAAGTTTTGGTCGCCGGGCAACGGGTGCAGACCATAAAACGCGATGCGTATGAAGGCGGCAAACTTGAATTTGGCACTGAAGTAATCAGCAGTAAAGACGGCAGCGTGACCTGTTTAATGGGTGCATCTCCAGGCGCTTCCACCGCGGTAAAAATCATGCTCGACGTGCTCGAAAGAGCGTTTCCCGAAATTATGGAATCGCCAGCGGCCCAAGAAAAACTCAAAAAAATGGCCCCCACCTGGAAAACCGACCTCAACAAAGCACTTTTTGAGGAAAATCTGCACAGATCTGAAGAGGCACTGGGATTGAACGTAGAGCGTAGAGCGTAGAGCGTAGAGAAAATAAAAGCTCAAAATTTATTTAACTTATCAATAATTATTTATTTTTAAAAGTTCATCTCCTTGGCAGCCGGAGGGGTTAAATAATTGAATTTAAGTACAACTTTTTAGTAAAAAAAAAGCAGCCTAAAAACCGTCTTTTTCGCATTTCCTCTTCGTAAATTCGCGGCATCCGCTATTCGGCATCCTATCTTAAAAAGTCATGAGCCCAGAAGAAACCGCGATCAAGACCACTTATTTTAGCATCGCCGGAAACCTGGGGCTTGCGCTCATTAAAGGTTTTGCAGGTGTTTTTGGCAATTCGTATGCCCTGATTGCCGACGCGATCGAATCTACAACCGATATTTTTTCGTCTTTCTTTGTTCTTTTGGGCCTTAAATACGCCAAGCGTCCCGCCGATGACAACCATCCCTATGGCCATGGAAAAATCGAACCCATAATCACCTTTGTCGTCGTAGCATTTTTAGTGACTTCGGCGACCATTATCGTTTATGAAAGTATAGAAAACATACGTACGCCACATAAAACTCCAAAAGCCTGGACGCTTATCGTGCTGGGCCTCATCATCGTTTGGAAAGAGGTCTCTTACCGCATTGTGATGCGCCGGGGCGAACAGACTCAAAGTTCGTCATTGCAGGCAGACGCCTGGCACCACCGCAGCGATGCAATCACTTCGGTGACCGCTTTTGTAGGGATTTCCATCGCACTTATTTTTGGCAAAGGTTTTGAAACGGCAGACGACTGGGCCGCACTGGTGGCAGCCGCTTTTATTCTCTATAACAGCTATTTGATTTTAAGGCCCGCCCTTGGCGAAATTATGGATGAGCAGCGGCATCATGAACTGGTAGATGAGGTACGTGAAATCTCCCTCACGGTGAAAGGTATAAAAGCCACCGAAAAATGCTACATCCGCAAATCAGGTATGAAATTCCATGTGGACTTGCATGCCATGGTAAATGGAACCATAAGCGTTACCGAAGGCCATAAACTCGCCCACGACCTGAAAGATGCCCTGGTGGAAAAGATGCCCAATATTGATAATGTGCTTATACACATTGAGCCCTTTGAGGGGGAAGTATTATAGCGCATTCCCATAACCTGAGTTCTACGTAATAAAAATGTGTCAGATCGAATGAAATTCTGAAAGAATTTTGTATCGAGATCAGCATTTTTCGGTTGAAAATAGCCTTTCTCGATACGATTTTTTGCAAAAATCACTCGAAATGACCATTTTTAAAACTCTAAAATTTTACATCGAACTCAGGTCCATACTATCAACCTACAGATTTTAAGACGGTTTCAGCAGCATGTCTGTATGACCGTGATATAAAAATACCCAGAATCTAAAGTTTAGAAGTCCCTAAATGATCATTTTCAACCTTTGCTTAAATGGGGTCTCACAGATAAAAAGTTATACCTACCACGTTCTGCCTTTCAGTTCAAGCGCCGCTTTGAGCACATCCCGCTGACTAATCTGGCCGACAAGCTTTCCATTTTCGAGAATGGGAAAACGCCGGTGTTTCAGCTCCAGGAATTTTTTAGCCGCATCAAATACGTTCATGTCTCCATCTATAGTATCCACATTGCATGCCATGTTATTTTCTACCGTGGCATCGTCAATAGGCATGTTGTAGTAGCGGCTATCGCTGATGCGTTTCATACAGTCCCCTTCGGAAATCACGCCCATCAGTTCGTTATTTTCATTGACCACCGGCCCGCCAGAAATACCATGTTTTATAAGCTTCTCCATGACTTCCATAATAGATTGCTCTGGTCTAAAGGTGATGAGTTTGCGCGTCATATAATCAGACACCCGTATATTTACCGGTGCTTCCTTTACCGTAGAGCGTTTGCCCATAAAACTTTTGATTCCCATAATACTTTTGTTTTCAATCTATTAAAATACAAAAATATTCCGAAAACGTTTGAAAAAAACTCATTTTCGCATTAAAAAACGGTCTATTTTGGCTGAAAATTGACGTAAAACAGTGATTTTTCGGAATAAACCCGTTCGCTTATGGGCACTGTACATCCCTCTCGCAAACTCTTAGGATGCAAGTTCTAAAAGGGATAAACACATCAATAAGAATGTATTTTACCTAAATGGTTAGTGACTGCGATACCGTTTAACCTCCATTGCAAACATTTACCTTCTTCCGCCAAAAATCTGCAGGGCAAAATACAGCAGCGTTGCCAGCGAACCCAAAGCAGCTACGACATAGGTACGTGCCGCCCATTTTAGTGAATCCTTGGCACCGGCCAATTCCTGAGCGGTCACTACATTAGAACTTTTCATCCAGGCCAGGGCGCGATGGCTCGCGTCATATTCCACCGGAAGGGTGATAAAGGCAAACAACGTTCCCATCCCAAAAAGAATAAGCCCGATCAATGCCACGGTAAAGCCCATCTGCGTGGTCGCCATTAAGATCACGCCCCCCATGATCACAAACATAGATAGTTTTGAAGCAATACTCACCGCGGGCACCAGCGTTGAGCGCATTTTAAGCCAAGAATAGGCTTTGGCGTGTTGCACTGCATGTCCACACTCATGCGCGGCTACCGCAGCGGCGGCGGCGTTGTGTTCGTTGTACACCGGCTCACTCAGATTTACGGTTTTATCTTTGGGATTGTAATGGTCTGTAAGCTGACCTTGTACCGAAATCACCTCTACATCGCTAATGCCATTATCGCTCAGCATTTTTCGGGCGATTTCTGCACCGCTCATGCCGTTTTGTAAATGGACTTTAGAATATTCTTTAAACTTGCTTTTTAATTTACGGCTTACCAGCCAACTGGCCAGCGCGATTACCCCAATGATCAGGTAGTAACCCATATATCCTCCCATCATAATTTTTTGTTTTAGTTGTTTTAAAGTTACAACATAGCAAGCAAAAGTTAAGCCGAAATGAATTGCTGTCGTTTTGACCTACTGAACGGAAAATTGATTTTTAGAGCGCTGCAGGAAATGAGAATAGAGAGAAAGAAATTTAAATATAACGCAATTGAGCACCAACATTCATACTGAACGGTTGCAGCATCAAATCTAAAGTTCAGGTTCAAATTTCTTTCTTAAAGATACAGCCCCACCGACTTATAATCCAACCCAAACGCGTCTGAAATAGGTTTATAAACCACCTCGCCGTTTATAATGTTCAAACCCTTTTGCAGTTCGGGACGGGTGGAACAGGCTTCTTTCCAGCCTTGATTGGCCAGCATGATCACATAGGGCAGCGTGACATTGGTAAGTGCCACCGTAGAAGTATAGGGTACCGCGCCAGGCATATTTGCCACACAATAATGCACCACATCATCGATGATGAAAACGGGATCTTCGTGCGTTGTAGGGCGAGAAGTTTCCACACAGCCGCCTTGATCTACGGCGACATCTACGATCACGGTTCCGGCACGCATTTCTTTCAGCATATCCCGTTTTATCAGTTTGGGTGCGCGGGCGCCAGCGATAAGTACACCGCCTATGATGAGATCATGGGTTTTGATATGTCGGCGGATGTTATATTCGCTCGAAAATTCGGTGACTACGTGGGGCGGCATGATGTCGTTTACATAACGCAGGCGCTTCATGCTGATATCCATAATCGTAACGTGTGCACCCAGGCCGGCGGCCATTTTAGCGGCTTGAATGCCCACTACACCAGCGCCTAAGACCAGCACTTTTCCTGGGGTTACACCGGGAACACCACCCAGCAATATGCCACGGCCCTTTACCGGTTTTTCCAGATAACGCGCCCCTTGCTGTATGGCCATCCTACCGGCGACTTCGCTCATGGGCGTGAGCAAAGGCAAGCTTCGGTCTTCTTCTTCCACCGTTTCATAGGCGATGCAAATACTCCCACTGGCGAGCATGGCTTTGGTCAATTTTTCGCTGGAAGCAAAATGAAAATAGGTAAAAACCAACTGATTTTCTTTAACCAGTTTATATTCGGGCTCAATAGGTTCCTTGACTTTAACGATCATTTCGGCTATCGCGTACACCTCTTCAATGGTTTCCAGAATTTCGGCACCTGCCTTGATATAATGTTTGTCAAAAAAGCCACTGTGAAAACCGGCATCCTGTTGCATATAAACGGTATGGCCTTGTTTGGTCAATTCAAAAACTCCGCCAGGGGTAATCCCAACGCGGTTTTCATTGTTCTTGATTTCTTTGGGGACGCCTATGATCATGATTTGGGTATTTAAGTTGAAAAAGGCAAAATACTATTTATCAATAATTTAGAGCGATATAAATCAGTAAAAATAGGTTGTGTATTTTGGGAATTTGATAATGGAAGGTAAGTGCCAGCTCTAGTTTACGACGGCAGGAGGGTGTACCGAGAGCTGTTTTCAATTGTGAATGCTTCTCGATACATTTTTGATTTCTGCTTGCGCTCTAATCAAAAACACTCGAAGTGACAATTTATCTACGAAGCAAATTCACGTATTCAACCACCCCTAAACCGCTCGCGGTTTTTTCCCCTCCTTTAAAAGGAGGGGAGCTTCTTAATTTCTTTTAAAAAACACGTTACAGTATACATTTTTCAAAGCAAACTATCCGACCAGATTCACGATCTTCCCGGGAACAACAATCACTTTTTTAGGTGTGCGGCCGTCCAGGTATTCCTGGGTTTTTTCATTTTCAAGGACTGCTTTTTCTATTTCTTCTTTGGAAAGATCTAGCGGAAGCGTCATCGTAAAGCGCATTTTACCGTTAAAGGAAATAGGGTATTCCTTACTGGTTTCCCTGGTGTATTTTTCTTCATAAACCGGGAAAGGAACGGCAGCAATCGACCCAGAATGACCCAATTTCTCCCAAAGCTCTTCCGCGATGTGCGGTGCGTAGGGCGAAAGTAACACCGTAAGCGGCTCCAGCACTTCACGGGCGTTGCAATTAATCGCGGTAAGCTCATTGACCGCAATCATAAAGGTAGAAACTGACGTATTAAAGCTGAAATGCTCGATATCCTCTTCCACTTTTTTGATGGTTTTGTGCAAAATTTTCAAGCCTTCCGCATCCACTTTTTGCTCCCCCTTTGGGGATTGGGGAGATTGGGGAGCTTGAGGGACTTTAAATTCCCCAATATTTCCTTCTTGATCTACTTCGTGGAAGAGTTTCCAGAATTTTTTAAGGAAACCGTAAACTCCGGTAATCCCAGCGGTGTTCCAAGGTTTTGCCTGCTCCAGCGGACCCAAAAACATCTCGTACATACGCAGCGTGTCTGCCCCGTATTCCTCACAAATATCATCGGGATTGACCACGTTGTATTTGGATTTGGACATTTTTTCGACTTCTCTACTCACTAAATAAGTTTCATTTTCATTTAGAAA
>DRGP01000034.1 GCA_011050015.1 Leeuwenhoekiella sp.
CTGCACAAGACAGCGATGTTGAAAAAGTACTGAACGAATACAACATCGAATTCTTTAAAATTGGAGAAGTAAATCAGTCAGAAACGCTTAAAATCAGGCAAAAAGAGGTCAAAATTGACCTAAATATCGCCGATTTCCGTAAAAAATGGTTTAAAACTTCCTATTTATTGGATGAGAAACAGACTGCAAATGATTTAGCCAAAACCCGTTTTGAAAATTTTGCCAAGCAACCGCTGCACTATGAATTTCCCGCACATTTTACCGGAAAAAAACCGGTAATAAACACCTCAAAATCACGCCCAAAAGCGGCGATTTTGAGGGAAAAAGGCAGTAATTCGGAACGGGAAATGGCCAACGCCATGTACCTCGCCGGTTTTGACGTAAAAGATGTACACATGACCGACTTGATCGAAGGACGGGAAACGCTGGAAGATATTCAGTTTTTAGGTGCTGTGGGCGGTTTTTCCAACTCAGACGTGTTGGGCTCTGCCAAAGGTTGGGCGGGAGCGATCCTGTATAACGAAAAGGCCAACGCGGTGATCAAGAACTTTTTTGCCCGTGAAGACACGCTGTCGGTGGGTATTTGCAACGGCTGCCAGCTTTTTGCCGAGCTGGATTTGATAAATCCCGATCATGAAGAAAAAATCAGATTGCTGCATAATGACTCCAATAAGCACGAAAGTGGCTTTACGAGCGTAAAAATCGGTAAAAATGATTCCGTGATGCTTTCGTCTCTTGCCGGTTCAACATTAGGCGTTTGGATTTCACATGGGGAAGGAAAATTCCACCTTCCGCTTGCGGAAGAAAACTACAAGATCGTGGCCAAATATGGCTATGCTGCCTACCCTGCAAATCCCAATAACAGCGACTACAACACCGCCATGATGACCGATACAACCGGACGTCATTTGGTAACTATGCCACACATTGAGCGCTCTACTTTTCAATGGAACTGGGCCAATTATCCGAAAGGAAGAAAAGATGAAGTGAGTCCGTGGATTGAGGCTTTTGTGAATGCAAGGGAGTGGATTGAGGGAAAACAATAATACCTCTAAGTAGTTTAAAATAACACTCAAAATTTATAAAATCGGTGTAAAACCCTCAAAAAGCTCAACCTGTTGTTGCTCGTTTCAGTATCATTGAAAAATTCCGTACAGTAAAGCGTTCAGAATTGTTAGGAATTGTACTGAACTCAATTTAAACTTAAAATTTCTTAGCAGGATCAGTGCTTTTTACTTTGCTGATTCTTCGCAATGTCAGTTTCGATTTTTATAATAATTCTATAAGAGGTTTCTTAACAAAGAAGTATTTAAGATAAAAGCCCCGCGGTTACAACGTTGTAATTTTTCACTAAACGTTAAAATATAGCGGTAAAATTGACTATTTTGCATTGAAATTTTATCAAATTCCCCTATGGAAATTAAGCGTCTTTTTGACTTTCCCCACTATCAGTTAGAAAAATACAACCTAGAAAAGGCTTTGGTGACCAAATATAATGGACAATGGAAAGCCATTTCCAGTCAGGAATATGTAGATCAGGCCAACCGCATAAGCCGTGGTCTGCTACAACTAGGCCTGCAGCCCAACGATAAGGTAGCCGTGATCTCATCAACAAACCGTACGGAATGGAATATCATGGATATTGGTATCATGCAGCTGGGCGCACAGAATGTACCCGTTTACCCTACAATTTCGGAAGAAGAATATGAATATGTACTCAATCATAGCGAGGCGATTTATTGCTTTGTTTCTGATGAAGAAGTCCTGCAAAAAGTGCTGCAGATAAAAGATAAGGTTCCCAGCCTTAAAGAAATATATTCCTTTGATAAAATAAATAATTGCAAGCACTGGGACGAAGTACTTTCTATGGGTAGTGATGTGGCAGATCAGGAAGAAGTAGAGTTGAGAAAAGATGCCATTAAAGAAGACGATGTGGCCACGCTCATTTACACCTCTGGCACCACGGGAAAACCAAAAGGGGTTTTGCTCAGTCATAAAAACCTGGTCAGCAACGCGATAAACAGTGAAACACGGTTTCCTATTCGAAAAGGAAAAGATAAAGCACTGAGTTTTTTACCACTTTGCCATGTATATGAACGCATGCTTATTTACCTGTATCAGTACACGGGCGTAACAATTTATTATGCTGAAAGTATTGATACGATAAGTGAAAATCTTAAAGAAGTACAGCCCCATGTGATGACGGCTGCTCCTCGTTTGCTGGAGAAAGTTTATGATAAAATAATCGCAAAAGGTGCCGAATTAAGTGGAATCAAGAAAAAACTCTTTTACTGGGCCGTAGATCTGGGGCATGAATTTGAGCCCTATGGAAACAACGGCTGGTGGTACGAACAAAAATTGGCTATCGCCAGAAAATTAATTTTTAGCAAATGGCAGGAAGCATTGGGCGGAAACCTTAATGTAATTGCTTCTGGAAGTGCCGCCTTACAACCGCGTTTGTCCCGTATCTACAATGCCGCGGGCATCGGCGTAATGGAAGGTTATGGCCTTAGTGAAACCTCGCCCGTAATTGCGGTAAATGATATGCGCAATCATAACTTTAAAATAGGAACGGTGGGAAAACCCATACCGGAAACCGATGTTAAAATCGCGGAAGATGGCGAGATTTTGGTCAAAGGGCCACAAGTTATGATCGGCTATTATAAGGACAAAGAAAAGACAGACGAAGTCATTGAAGAGGGTTATTTTCATACCGGTGATATTGGCGAACTCGATGCGGAAGGTTTTCTTAAAATAACTGATCGCAAAAAGGAAATGTTCAAGACCAGCGGCGGTAAATATGTGGCACCTCAGATTATCGAAAATGCTATGAAACAATCCCGTTTTATAGATCAAATTATGGTGGTAGGCGAAGGCGAGAAGATGCCAACGGCAATTATTCAGCCCAACTTTGAATTTGTACAGCAATGGGCGGACCGAAAAGGAATACAACTAGACGATTCGCTTGAAGCGATTGCTCAAAATCCAGAAGTGATCAAACGTATTCAGCAAGAAGTGGACGTTTATAATGAAAAATTCGGAAAATGGGAACGGGTCAAAAAGTTTGAGCTCACTCCAGAAGTATGGAGTATTGATGAAGGGCACCTCACCCCTACCATGAAATTAAAACGCCGTGCTGTTAAAGAACGGTATATGGACTTGTATAATAAACTTTATGAGCACGGGGATCAGAAAAAATAGATCTGTTTCAGTTTTACATATTTTATAAGTCCTTTTTAATACCTTTTTCAAAAGCTTGAATTTCCCTACGTGGGCTTAAGATAAAAATCAATAATAATATTTTGTTACTTGTTTAAAAACGCTGAGCCCTTTTTCTTTGCTAGATGACATCTTAATGTCATTTTACTCACTTAGGTGCTTTTACGAAAAACCATTTGTTTTTTTCCAACGTTTAAATAGATGAGAAATCAACTTTCAATGGAAAATTTATATAATTTACTATGCGTGCATAGTATTTTTTATTATATTTACGCAAACGTATGAGTAAAAAAGAAATCACTATAGATTATGCCCTACGGGCTACCTGGCAAGCAGTTATTAAAATGTATAACGAGCAGGCCGCACAACTTGATAGTACGATGGCTACGGGCTTTGCACTGTTGAGCATAGATCCTGAAGAAGGTACGCCATCCACAGCCCTCGGGCCACGCATGGGTATGGAAGCAACAAGCCTTTCACGTACGTTAAAATCTATGGAGGAACGTGGACTCATAGAACGCCGTCCCAATCCCGCAGATGGTCGGGGGGTTTTGATTTTTTTGACAGAGTTTGGTCGTGAAAACCGGAATTTTAGTAAAGACCGGGTACTTAAATTTAATGACGCCATACGACAGCACATATCAAATGAAAAAATTGATCATTTCTTTGAGGTCATCCATGTTATCAATGATTTGATCCAGAATAAAAAAATATATAATCCACAAGAAACCACTACAAAATAATGAGCAAGAGAAGAATTAATAAAGTAGCTGTTATAGGTTCTGGTATAATGGGGAGTGGCATTGCTTGCCACTTTGCCAACATTGGGGTTGAAGTCCTCTTGCTGGATATTGTTCCCCGCGAACTGACCGATAAGGAAAAAGCAAAAGGGCTTACACTAAAAGATAAATCAGTACGCGACCGTCTCGTTAATGATCACCTCCAAAATGCGTTAAAATCAAAGCCCTCCCCTATTTATCACAAGGATTTTGCAAAGCGTATCACTACCGGTAATATGGAAGATGATATTGCCAGAGTAAAAGACGCAGACTGGATTATCGAGGTGGTGGTAGAACGTCTGGATATTAAAAAACAGGTTTTTGAAAACCTCGACAAGCACCGCACAGCCGGTACATTAATTACATCCAACACTTCCGGTATTCCCATCAAATATATGAGCGAAGAGCGCAGTGAGGATTTTCAGAAGCATTTCTGTGGAACGCATTTCTTCAATCCTGCGCGTTATCTGGAACTTTTTGAAATTATCCCAGGACCTGAAACCGACCCTGAAATCCTTGATTTTCTGACTAAATATGGCGAAAAATTCCTTGGCAAAACATCGGTTTTGGCCAAAGATACACCCGCTTTTATAGGAAATCGTATCGGTACTTTCAGTATCATGAGTTTGTTTCACACCGTTAAGGAACTCGATATGACGGTTGAAGAAGTTGATAAACTTACCGGTCCCGTTATCGGTCGGCCTAAGTCGGCTACTTTTCGAACGGTTGATGTGGTAGGACTTGATACGTTGGTTCATGTGGCCAATGGTATTTATGAAAACTGCCCCGATGATGAGCGCCGCGAGCTGTTTAAACTTCCGGATTACATCAGTACGATGAATGAGAACAAATGGCTGGGCAGCAAAACCGGTCAGGGGTTTTATAAAAAAGTTAAAAACGACGATGGTTCCAGCAAAATATTGACGTTAGATCTGGAAACCATAGAATATCGCGATAGCGAAAAGGCTTCTTTCGGTACGCTTGAAAAAACAAAAGGTGTCGATCTTGTTGCTGATCGTTTTCCTATCCTCGTAGATGGCGATGATAAAGCAGGTAATTTTTTCCGTAAGAACTTTTCCGGACTTTTTGCTTACGTGCAGAACCGCATTCCAGAAATTACTGATGAACTTTATAAAATTGATGATGCCATGCGTGCCGGTTACGGCTGGGGGCACGGGCCTTTTCAGATTTGGGATGCTGTAGGGATTGAAAAAGGGATTGAACTCATGAAAGCCGAAGGTTATGAAGTGGCTTCGTGGGTCAACGATATGCTTTCCGCAGATAAAAAATCATTTTATACGGTTAAAGACGGAAATACGTATTTCTATGATATTTCCAAGAAAGATTATATAAAAAAACCAGGGCAGGAAGGTTTTATCATTCTCGATAACATTCGCCAGACCAAGGAGGTTTTCAAAAATAATGGTGTTGTAGTCGAAGATCTGGGCGACGGAATCCTCAATGTGGAATTCCGTTCTAAAATGAATTCTATAGGTGGCGATGTACTTGGCGGGCTCAACAAAGCGATTGATATTGCCGAAAAGGAATTCGCCGGACTCGTGATCGCCAACCAAGGCAAAAATTTCTCTGTAGGTGCCAATATTGGGATGATCTTTATGATGGCCGTGGAGCAGGAATACGATGAGCTCAATGCAGCCGTAAAATATTTTCAGGATACCTCCATGCGTTTGCGCTACTCTTCTATCCCTACAGTGGTCGCGCCGCATGCCATGACTTTGGGCGGTGGTTGCGAGATGACCCTGCATGCAGATCGCGTGGTCGCAGCGGCAGAAAGTTATATTGGTCTTGTGGAATTTGGTGTTGGTCTTATTCCCGGTGGCGGTGGCTCTAAGGAAATGACCGTGCGTGCTTCAGAAACCTATCAAAAAGATGATATCGAACTCAACCGTCTGCGCGAATATTTTCTCACCATTGGGATGGCCAAAGTATCTACATCAGCATATGAAGCTTATGATACCGGTATTTTAAAACACGGTAAAGATATTGTGGTGGTCAATAAAAACCGACAGATCGCCACAGCGAAAGCAATTGCCAAATTTGAAGCTGAACAAGGCTATACAAAACCTATACAACGCAAGGATATCAAAGTCCTAGGAAAACAAGCCCTGGGAGCATTTCTAGTAGGCACTGACCAGATGAACGCTGGTAATTACATCAGCGATCACGATAAGAAAATCGCCAATAAACTGGCCTACGTGATGGCCGGTGGCGATCTGTCTGAAGCTTCTTACGTAAGTGAGCAATACCTGCTCGACCTGGAACGCGAAGCCTTCCTCAGCCTTACCGGCGAACGTAAAACACTAGAACGTCTGGAGCATATGATTAAGAAGAATAAGCCGCTGAGAAACTAAAAAGGACTTAAGACCGCTCTGCTAAAAGACCTATGACGTAGGATTCAGGATATAATATATGGCTGCAAAACACAATTTCAGAAAACTAACTATTTGGAGGGAAGGTCTTGAATTGGTAAAAGAAACATATTCGATCACAAAAACATTTCCGAAATATGAAACCTATGCGTTAATAAGTCAAATACAACGTTCGGCTGTTTCTGTCCCTTCCAATATTGCTGAAGGAACCAGTAAAAGCACAAACAAACATTTTTGTCAATATCTTGGAACAGCTTTAGGTTCTGCCTTTGAATGGGAAACGCAGTTAATTATTGCCTACGAAATTGAATATATCTCAAAAGAATCTTTTGAGCATTAAGAAAGAAAAATTAAATCTATTCAAGGAATGATAACACGTTTCATGGAAAGCTTGCAAAAGTCTTAAATCTACGTCTTATCGTCCTAAGTCAAAACAGAGAAACCATGCAAAAAACCGCATACATAGTAAAAGCTTACCGTACCGCAGTGGGAAAAGCGCCAAGGGGATTATTTCGCTTTAAGCGTCCCGATGAACTGGCGGCGGAAACCATTCAATATTTGTTGAAGGAAGTTCCCGGTCTCGATAAAAAACGCATAGACGATGTTATGGTGGGCAATGCGATGCCCGAAGCGGAACAAGGCCTCAATATGGGTAGGTTGATTTCGTTGATGGGACTTAAAATCGAAGATGTGCCGGGTGTTACCGTAAACCGCTATTGCGCTTCGGGCATTGAGACCATTGCCATGGCTTCGGCTAAGATACAAGCGGGAATGGCCGAGTGTATTATCGCTGGTGGTGCTGAAAGCATGAGCTATATCCCTATGGGCGGCTACAAACCGGTGCCTGATTATAAACTGGCCAAGGAAGGTCACGAGGATTATTACTGGAACATGGGACTCACCGCAGAAGCAGTGGCCAAACAGTTCAATGTAAGCCGTGAAGATCAGGACGAATTTGCCTATAATTCGCATCAAAAAGCCCTAAAAGCGCAGTCAGAAGACCGTTTTCAAGATCAGATTGTACCTATTGATGTGCATGAAACTTTTGTAAACGACGCGGGTAAAAAAGAAACAAAAACCTATACGGTCAATAAAGACGAAGGTCCGCGGAAAGACACGAGTCTGGAGGTTTTGGCCAAATTACGGCCTGTTTTTGCCGAAGGCGGAAGCGTAACAGCCGGTAATTCATCACAAATGAGTGATGGTGCGGCATTTACACTGATCATGAGTGAGAAAATGATGAAAGAACTCAATCTGGAACCCATCGCCCGTTTGGTCAATTTTGCTCCCGTAGGCGTAGAACCCCGGATCATGGGTATCGGCCCCGTAAAAGCGATCCCAAAAGCGCTAAAACAAGCAGATGTAAAACTCGAAGATATTGAGCTTATCGAGCTCAACGAAGCCTTTGCAAGTCAGTCGCTCGCAGTAATACGTGAAGTAGGCCTTAATCCCGATATCGTAAATGTAAACGGTGGCGCGATTGCATTGGGTCATCCATTGGGCTGTACCGGTGGTAAACTTTCGGTGCAATTGTTTGATGAAATGCGCAAACGCAACCTGCAGGGAAAATACGGCATGGTTACCATGTGCGTGGGCACCGGACAGGGGGCTGCGGGGGTTTATGAGTTTTTCAACTAAAAGACCTAAGACTTAGGGACGTAAGACTAAAGACCAAAAAAAATAAAATAATATTAGGATTTAATGTGTAAGTCTCACGTCTTATGTCATTGCGTCCTAAGTCAAAAAAAATAATATGGAAACACTACACAAAAAGGAAATCCTCCGCGGTGGGCAATTCTTGGTTAAAGAAACCGCATGCGAAGATATTTTTACTCCCGAAGATTTTAACGAGGAGCAGCATATGATGAAGGAATCGGTTAGGGAATTTGTGGACCGAGAGGTCGTTCCTCATAAAGAACGTTTTGAACATAAAGATTACGCCTTGACCGAAGAAGTCATGCGCAAAGCTGGAGAACTCGGTTTTCTTGGTGTTTCCGTGCCCGAAGAATATGATGGTCTTGGGATGGGTTTTGTTTCCACGATGCTTGTTTGCGATTATATTTCGGGCGCGACCGGTTCTATCGCGACCGCTTTTGGCGCACATACTGGGATTGGCACGATGCCGATCACACTGTACGGAAATGAAGAGCAAAAGAAAAAATACGTCCCAAAATTGTCCACAGGCGAGTGGTTTGGCGCATACGCATTGACCGAACCGGGTGCAGGATCTGATGCCAATAGTGGAAAAACAAAAGCTGAAGTGAGCGCAGACGGTAAATCGTACAAACTCAACGGACAGAAAATGTGGATTTCCAACGCTGGTTTTTGCAGTCTTTTTATTGTTTTTGCCAGAATTGAAGATGATAAGAACATCACCGGTTTTATTGTTGAAAATGATAAAAACAACGGTATCTCGATGGGCGAGGAAGAAAAAAAACTGGGAATTCACGCCTCCTCTACCCGCCAGGTATTTTTTAATGATACCGTGGTGCCGGTTGAAAATATGCTTGCCGGCCGCGGGGAAGGTTTTAAAATCGCCATGAACGCGCTGAATATAGGCCGTATCAAATTGGCTGCCGCTTGCCTAGATGCACAGCGTCGCGTAACCACCAATGCGGTAAAATATGCCAATGACCGGGTACAATTTAAAACACCCATTGCTCAGTTTGGCGCTATAAAATTGAAACTAGCCGAGATGGCCACCTCTGCGTATGCGGGGGAAAGTGGTTCATACCGTGCCGCTAAAAACATAGAAGACCGTATTAATATGCGTAGGGCAGATGGCAATTCACACCAGGAAGCAGAATTAAAGGGTGTGGAAGAATATGCCATAGAATGTTCGATTTTAAAAGTCGCTTGTTCTGAAGATATTCAGCATTGTGCTGACGAGGGCATACAGATTTTTGGCGGTATGGGCTTTAGTGCTGATGCCCCGATGGAATCTGCCTGGAGGGATGCTCGAATTCCCCGTATTTATGAAGGAACCAATGAAATTAACCGTATGCTCGCTGTGGGTATGCTGGTCAAAAAAGCAATGAAAGGCCACGTGGACCTTTTAAAACCAGCCATGGCCGTAGGAGAAGAACTCACCGCAATTCCTTCTTTTGATACTCCAGATTATGACGCCATTATGGGCGAGGAAAAAGCAATGGTTGCCAAACTAAAAAAGGTATTCCTTATGGTTGCCGGTAGCGCCATACAAAAATACGGTCCCGATCTGGAGCAACATCAGCAGTTGCTACTGGCAGCTTCCGATATTCTCATCGAAATCTATATGGCCGAAAGTACCATTCTGCGTGCAGAAAAGAACGCCAAACGTTTTGGTAAAGAATCTCAGAAAGTACAGTTGGCTATGGCCAGCCTTTACCTGTACCACGCGGTAGATACGATCAACAAAAATGCAAAGGAAGGCATTGTTTCTTTCGCCGAAGGTGACGAACAGCGCATGATGCTTATGGGGTTAAAGCGGTTTACAAAATATCAAAATCAGCCCAACGTAATTGAATTACGTAACCTGATTGCGGAAAAAGTAATTTCAGAAAATAAATATCCGTTTTAATAAAATTGTTTATTCCAAAAGTATCCTGATAAAAGTCACCCTGAATTTATTTCAGGGTCGCACAAAAGACTACGTATTATAAACCGTGTTCTTGTTTAAATGAGCAATGCGACAAGTGCGATGCAAAAACAAGCCTTCCTACCAGCATAGGCAGATTCAGCATGGCGGAAGATTTTCAGGAACAATTCCGGTCAAAATAATATAATTCTTAAAGTGATATTACTCCTCTTATTTTTACGCGCCCTTAAAAGGGTTAATTAAAAAATTTCATTTTTCCGATAGGCGGAGGGATTTACCTTTTAGCTTAAAACCTAATACTAGTTTAAGACAAATAGAGTACTCACCAATAAATTACCTAACAACCATATAAAACCGCTATTTTGTATGGTTTTTTATTTGTTTGGATTATTTTCCGCTTGCGGAAACTTTTAAAAATAGATACATATTGTAAAGTTTTTATAACTTTCGCTAAAATTGGACGCGATGAAATTATGGCCTATTTTATTGATGTTTTTACCCGTTTTTAGTCAAAATCCGCCGGAAAGTGCCGTTTTTTTGTTTGATGTACACTGGGAGCAGCGGGATTTTTCCTTAAGCAATGGCCGGAATATTTCGCAGCATAAAGGCTATAATAACCAGCCTTCTTTTTATGATAATAATCAGTTGCTGTATGCGCGCAACCGTGACGGACAAACCGATATTGCCCTTTATGACATCGCAAAAGATTCCACTTCCTATTTAAGCAAAACACCACACGGTTCAGAATTTTCACCTACGCGTATTCCCGGTTCGCCTGATGTGGCCGCAGTACGCCTGGATGAAGATGGAGCCCAGCAATTGTTTACCTACGCCATGAACGGAGATTCCACAAGACTTTTATCAGCTTCCAAAGTGGGTTATTTTGATTTTTACAAGCCCGATAAAATCCTGGCGGCAGTAGTGAATCCCAGTGGCATGGACCTGCATTTTATAGATGGAAAAACTCCACAAGACAGCCTAATTATTACTAATGTAGGCCGCGGCGTGCGAAAAGTACCCGATTCTGATTTTATGAGCTACGCCCTGGTAAACGAATCTGGCGGCCTTGATATTTACCTGCTGGATGTGGCCGAAGAAATGGCAAGTTACTTTATCTGCACCCTGCCCATAGGCATTCAGGATTACACGTGGCTGAACAGTGCCGAAATACTCATAGGCAGCCGCAACCAGCTTTTTATCTACGATACACTGGGCGAGGCCAAATGGGTACAAGCCACCACACTAAAAACCGATGGGTTGCAGCAGATCACGCGCATTGCGGTGAGTCCTTCTGGAACTAAAATCGCGGTAGTTGCGCAAGTGCCTAAATCCTGAGCATGCGGGGAAAGAAAATAACGACTTTTTTATTGATCATTTCCCAGTTTTTGGGCACTTCGCTGTGGTTTGTAGGCAATATTAGCATCCCACAGCTTCCCATTCCTGAGGCACAGGATCCCGCGGCAGTGTCAAACGCGCTCGCGGCGGTACAGTTTGGTTTTATTTCTGGGACTTTAATCTATGCATTTTTACTTATAGCCGATCGTTTTTCGCCTTCGCGTGTTTTTATGCTTAGCGCCCTACTGGCGGCTGCCTGTAATTTGGGGCTGCTCCTGCCCCACCCGGATTTTAATATTATTTTGAACTTTCGGTTTTTAACAGGATTTTTCTTGGCTGGTATTTATCCCGTGGGCATGAAGATCGCTGCAGATTACTATGAAAGAGGGCAGGGCAAAGCGCTTGGATATCTGGTAGGCGCGCTTGTGCTGGGCACGGCTTTTCCGCATTTTTTAAACAGCCTGGGATTACAGTTTGATTATGTAAAAATCACCTGGATTACCAGTTTTTTAGCCCTTTTAGGTGGATTTTTGGTCGGTTTTTGTATTCCTGACGGCCCCTTCCGCAAAAAACAAAATATTTTTAAATGGAACGCCTTTTCCATTCTTTTTAAAAACACCGATTTTAGGAAAGCGGCGTACGGATATTTTGGGCACATGTGGGAATTATACGCTTTTTGGGCATTTTTACCCGTTTTTATCCAGTTTTACAACACAATCAATTCCATCGAAATAAACGTCGCTTTATGGTCATTTTTAAGCATTGCGGTAGGCGCTGTTTCCTGTGCTTGGGGCGGTCATTTGAGTATAAAACGAGGTAGTAAAAAGGTTGCCGGCGTGTCGCTTACGTTCTCCGCACTTTGCTGCCTTGTTTCCCCCTTTGCGGTCATGCTCCCTCCTGTCTTATTTCTCACGTTGATGCTGCTTTGGGGAGCTGCTGTGGTTGCTGATAGCCCACAGTTTTCACGGTTGGTCGCCGCCAATACTACGCCCGAAACCCGTGGCAGCGCGCTTACCCTGGTGAACTGTATCGGTTTTGGCATCAGTGTGATCAGTATTCAGCTTTTGGGACATTTACCCGTGTCATTTCCACTGCAATACAGCTATGTTATTCTGGCTATTGGGCCTGTTTTTGGAATACTAAAAATGTACCATTTTAGACGAAAATCAGCCATAAAAGAGTGATTTTTTATGGTTTAGGCCAATTTTTAAGAATTAGGAGTTGGTTTTGTCGTTAATAAATAAGAATAGCCTACTCTAATTAAAATTCCTGAAAATATCTTGCATTCAAGGTGTTTTTAAAACCATTCTTTATAACCAATGGATTGTATATGCGTACTTATTATCGTTACTTATTTCTTTATACACGATAAGCATTATTCTTACTCATAGCAGCAAAATGCGATGTGAACTGTAGTATAACTTGAACGTTTTAAGATAACGAAGAGAAATTTAATAGCTATTTTCTACTGAATTTTTCAATTTAAGATAAGGTTATAAAATCATAAAACTGTTTATATACAGTTTATGGACTGTATATAAGAATGTTCATGATTTTATACTCATATACAAACGATTAAGGAAGGTTATTAAGAGTTTTTTAATAAATTGCATATATAACCTAGTTGTGGTGCATTTAAACAAAAATCACTATAATGAAAAAAATGATAGCAACTCTATTAATGAAAATAGTGTTAAAGATGTACCCTAAATTAGACACTTACCCTTACTCAGATAAGAGTGGGAAAAAAGTAAGATTCAGTTTTCATTCCTGACCAAACCATCTAATATTTCTTGGATAACAGGAACGGTTAAAAGAGTTCGTCCTTGAGTGTGAGAAAATATGGTGTCGACATCTCTTGACCAATGCTGATAAATTAATTCAGACAAAAACGAATCAGGAATCTCACCTTGTAAATTTACAGTTTGTTCGGCAGGAATTAGGTAAATAGATTTTGTAGCGATATAAAATAGTACGGATTTATCGTCAAAAAATACATTTGCTGTAACTGTGAACTCCGTTCCTAAATTAGTTTGTTTGTCTGAGTAATCGTAACGGAATATTTTACCATCCCAATTTTTAGAATTTGGATGTTTTACAGGACGGTCTTTTGAAGAGTGTATTAATTCGTATCGGATATATTGCATAATTAGTTAAATTTTAAAGTAAGATATACAAAATTAACGGACTTGAATAACATTATGGATAAAAAAGAAAAAACGACACCACAACAACGTATATAAAAAATAACTCGGCAAGTGATAACCCGAAAATTAAAGTTTATCACAAATCACAACGGTTTAACCGAAAGTAACTTAAAATCAACACGTTACTTTTCATACACAAACACGTTGCCATTAATTATGAAAAAAATCTTAATCCAATTATGAAAAGAATATTCTTACTCCCATTTCTATTTTTAATTGCTTGCGGAGAAAATCATTCGCAAACAAACAAAACTGATAAAATTGATTATAAAGTTGTTCAACTTGACTTTAATTATCTAAATTATTTGGACAACATAAAACCAAAAGATGATATTTTCCCAATTAAGTCAAGGAGTTTAATTATAGTTGACTGCACAACTGATAATTATAAAGTGGACGGAAAAGAAGTATCCAAATCTATTATAAGAGATGAAATAAAAAATCAGCTTGCAAATAACAAATCAAACGAAAATTTTCCTGTATTTGAAAAAAATGAATATGCTCAATTAGGCGAAATTGAACATCCAAAAAATTATGTGCTAATGTTGCTTGTCAAGCCTGATATAAATTTTGTAGAATATCAAGATATAAGAAAAGAGGTTTTTACTGCGATAAACGATTTGCGAAATAAACTAAGTGTAGAAAAGACAGGCAAAAACCTTTACGAGTTAAATAAATCTAATGACAAAAAGGAACTTGAAATCTACGACGAAATTTATAGAATTTATCCTATGAATTATACAGAAACTGTGCTAAAATAACTAATGGCAACACCATATATAAAAAATAGGGCTGGATACTGATTAACAGGAGATTTTGGTATATTTGGTTAGTCGCCATATTTTTTGATTTGGCGATTTAAAATAAGAAGGTAATCACAAAATACAAAAAATATGGCTTGTGATTTGCGGAAAGTCCGTCCTGATCTTCCGCCCTACTTTTCATATACATCAACGTTAGGGTGCATTATAAGTAACATTTGGCTCCCATTCTTCTTTTGTTTCTTCGATAAATTGATCTCTATAATCAATGTTTTGACGAAAACCATTTCTAAAAAAACCACACTTCATTCGTAAATCAGAAAGTTCTTTTCGCTTTTCATTTAAAGCCTTAGAATATTTGAACATTAAATTTTCAAGTCGTTCACATTCCAGCTTATAATCATCAATCGTTTTTGACATAATAATTAACGCACCCTAACACTATATAAAATCAATAGCCCGTGCCGGTGTCTAACTTTAATGCTATTGATCGTTTGGTCAATTTCGCGCTTTTCGAATCCTATCGGATTCTTGCGCTACTGTTTTTATAATTCAACGTTGCGGCTGATTGCCCGAGGACGTGCCGCTCCCGCTTCGAAATGGACCCATCCAAAAATAAGTGCACACCCGCAAAGGTGCGCTGCCCCAAGCAACAATGGTGTATGCAGGGGAACATTTCGAGACTACCGCGGCACTCAA
>DRGP01000035.1 GCA_011050015.1 Leeuwenhoekiella sp.
CTATAGATGCTATGGTTGATTCTGAATCTTGATTAATTAAGCCAACGGGGTAAGCCTGTAAGTTATAATTAAAAAAAAATTGAATTTCGACTCCATGAGTCGGAAAAAACTCCCACGTGGTATTTAAATATTATATTTTGAAAAAATCAACTTTACTACTTTTTGCAGGCATATTTTGTGCAATGACTTCAAGTCTTGTTGCACAAATAAAACTTCCAAAACTTATTGCAGATGGGATGATATTGTAGCGCGATATGCCCATTAATATCTGGGGATGGGCAGCTCCCAGTGAAACAGTGAATATAAATTTTAAGAATAAAGACTATACGGTTAAAACTGATACTGATGGAAACTGGAAGCTTGAATTACCAGCCATGTCCACCGGGGGGCCTTTTAGCATGACGCTAAAAGCAAGTAATACCATTACCATTGACGATATTATGCTGGGCGATGTATGGTTGTGTTCTGGACAATCTAATATGGAGCTCCCAATGTCACGCGTGAGCCCTAAGTATCCGGAAGAGATCGATTCAGCTAATAATCCAGATATCCGCTATTTCGAAGTACCGCAGACTTATTATTTTAATGCACCAAAAAAGGATTTAAAAGGCGGAAAATGGGAAAAGGTTTCCCCTGGAAAAATAGCACACTTTTCTGCAGTGGCTTATTTCTTTGCAAAAAATCTCAATGCAGAATACAACATCCCCATTGGGCTTATCAATTCAAGTTTAGGAGGTTCACCTGCCGAGGCTTGGATAAGTGAAGACGCTTTAAAGCAATTTCCTCATTATTATGAAGAAGCACAAAAATTTAAGGACAGCAATTTAATAAAAGAAATTGAGAAGGGTGATCAGGATAGAATCCGTGATTGGTATCAAAAACTAAACCTCAACGATATAGGTCTGGCCAAAAATTATAAAGCCTCAACTGTTGATGCTTCAGCATGGGAAGCAATGAATATTCCCGGTTACTGGGCAGATACTGACCTAGGTAATAAAAATGGTTCTGTTTGGTTCAAAAAACAGGTAAATATTCCCGAAAATTGGATCAATAAACCCGTTAAACTGATTTTAGGAAGGATTGTTGATGCAGATTCTGTTTTTGTAAATGGAACTTTTGTGGGCAACACCACATATCAATACCCTCCAAGACGTTATGAAATACCGGAAAATGTGCTAAAAGAAGGAGAAAATAATATAACCATACGCGTAATCAATGAGTCTGGCCGTGGGGGTTTTGTTAATGACAAACCTTACAAATTAGTACTTGATGATCAGGAAATCGATCTTAAGGGCGACTGGAAATACAAATTAGGCGCGGAAATGCCTTTTCTCAAGGGGCAGACTTTTATTAGATGGAAGCCTTTGGGATTATATAATGCGATGATCGCCCCGCTCAAAAATTTTGGAATTAAGGGAACAATTTGGTACCAGGGAGAATCTAATGTAGATTCAGCAGGGGAATATCAGGAGCTTTTTACGACCTTGATTAAAGACTGGCGCGCAAAATGGCAGCAAGGTGATTTCCCTTTTTTATATGTGCAGCTAGCTAATTTTCTAGCGGCTAAAGATATGCCGGGAGATAGCGACTGGGCCCGCTTGAGGGATGCGCAATTAAAAACGCTCTCCGTCCCTAATACGGGTATGGCAGTGGCAATAGATATAGGGGAATGGAATGATATTCACGCGCTCAACAAGAAAGATGTGGGAGACCGACTCGCACAGGCTGCCAAGAATATTGCCTACGGCGAAAACGTGGTGCCCGGAGGCCCGGTTTTCGATTCATATAGCAAAAAAGGAAATGAGATCATCATTTCGTTTAAAAATGTAGGGGATGGCCTTGTGGCAAAAGATGGCAATTTAGCCTATTTTGAAATAGCTGGAAAAGATCAAAAATTCGTCTGGGCAACGGCAAAAATTGAGGGGGATAAAGTAATTGTCTCCAGTCCAGAAGTAACTGACCCTATTGCGGTTCGCTATGGCTGGGCAGACAATCCAGAAAGCGCTAATCTTTACAATAAGGAAGGTTTTCCCGCATCGCCTTTTAGAAGTGATGATTGGTAGATCATACTAAGGTATTGAAAAACTTTAATAACCCGTTAATTCGCGCTAAAATCTGCCAAAAATCTATAAAAATCAACCTGAAAACATAGTTTTTTTGGGTGTTTTCTCAAAATTACAGGTTAATAACCGGGATTTTGTGTGATATATGGATTGAAAGATAATTCTTCTTGCGGTATGGGCCAGATATATTTATAATCCTGATAATCCCTTTGATAATCGGGGTGTTCATTGTTAAAGTCAGCAATGCTACTAGCTAATCTCTCATTACGAATCAGGTCATCTTTACGATGGCCCTCATAACATAATTCCCTGCTGCGTTCCGCTAGGATCGCTTCTAGAAATTCAGTGGTATTTAAATTTCTCGGTAGGTCATGATTTGTAGTACCAAAAGCTCGTCTTCTCACCTTATTTATTTCACTATAAGCTTTCTCAGTTGGGCCATTTATAGCATTCTCTGCTTCGGCGGTCATAAGTAGGATATCGGCATAACGTAATAATGGAAGATCAAAAATTGCAGCAGTCCCTTCTGTGTCAGCAGCAAATTTATAGGGACGCCAATCCTTCATTTCAATAGCATTTTCCTTTTGACCATTAACATGCTTAAATGTGGCAATATTTGTATAAAAACGGGAATCTTTTATCTCTAAAGGAAATGAAACAGGCGCTTCTAATTGCTCAGAATCGATTAAATAAGATCTTATAAATTTTTGACTAATGCGTAAAATATCGTGCGGTACAAGACCTTGAGGCCCCCATAAATAACCGTACCCAAGATTCTCATTTTCATCTTCAAAATCAATTTTAAAAATTACCTCTTCGCTAACATCATTTCCGGGTTTAAAAATAGAAGCATAATCGGCTTCTAACTCAAACTTAGCTTCAAGTTTACTGAATTGACCGAGCGCTTTCGCATAATTTTCAGTTCTTTTTAAAGGAAAACCGGCAGATTGCAGATATACTTTTCCTAATAAGGCCTGCGCCGCTTCTTGCGATGCCCTACTCGCCTGTGATAAAGATTCTAAATACTGTTCGGCAAACTGTAAATCTTTTATAATTCGATCATAAACCTCATCTCCATCCTGAATAACAGAAGAAGGCTCATATAAGGTTGATTCATTATAAGTAGCAACTATTGGATTGCCGTACATTTTTACCAGATTGAAATTAAGTAGTGCGCGTACAAAACGTAATTCCGCCTCAATAGTTTTCAGATGAGTATTAGTTTGCTCCTCATTCGTTTTACGCAATTCGTTTAAACCATAATTGATGAGTGAAATCTGACTATAATGCTCGTTCCAGATAAGGTTTATCACCGAATTATTAGGGGAAAACCGATACATATCCTCCGTGGCATCTGCTTTATTTTGATTTACATAAAATATATCTGAACCTATATCGCCCCATGCACTTACGTAGAAACGCGCATTATAAATTTTTTGAAAATCGGTATAAACAGCTTTTAATAAATTTCCGTAATCCAGAGGAACTTCTGCTACGGGACTCAAGTCTAAGGTGGTATAATCCAATCTGTTTTCCTCATTTAACCGCACTTCCACATCGGTCTCGTAGGTATAATCATCAGGCGGCGTGATAAAAATAGTATAAATGCCGGGACTTAAATCAACAAAATTGGCGATCCCTTCATCATCGGTTACTAAAATTTTTGTTTTTGGCTCCGTGGTGACTTTTACATCAGCTACTGGTTCTTTTTCACTATTGGTAACAATGATCTTTAAATTAGTATGGCTTTTAGCTTCATCCATACTTCCATCGTCAGTGCTACAGGCTGAAATTACCAGTAACATAAAAAACAAGGGGCCTACAAAGCGTATCATAAATATTGATTTAAGAGCCCAAAAATAGAAAAAATATCAAATAAAGAAAGAATATAATTAATATTTAATTAACTATAAAAATTATAAAAATTCCTTTAAAGGTATTTTAAATCGATTAAATACATCTTTTATACTAAAACAAAGCTTTATCTGGAAAATTCAACCTTTAAAAAAGATGGGAATTATCACAGCGTTTTATTTGATAAATTCCTCAAGGAAATTCATTGAGATATAAGAATTTTAGGAAGATTGAACCCTCTGCAACGATTCAAATTAATAGATGCGATTAGGCAATCAAAATCCGTGAAAAACCTTAAAAAACTATTTAAATGGCACAAAAAAACGCCCTTTTATTAAGAAATAAAAGGGCGTTTTGATCAATAGTCATTCAGGAAATTATCTTCCCAAAATCATTTTTAAGGATTCTACAGTGCTTCCTGTAACCAAGCGAACAATATAAGTGCCTGTGGCCAGGGCGTTCACATTGAGTTCATTGATTCCAGTAGTTCCTTCTTGTGAAAGTACTATTTTACCAGAACCTATCTCAATCACTGAAATACCAACTTCTGAAGTTACCGAATTGGGAATATTAACGCTTACCGTTCCTCCGTTGGAAGGGTTGGGATAAAGAATGCTCTTGCTCAATGAAGCAGCAATCACATCATCTACTCCTAAGCTCATCTGCGCTTCAAAAGCACCCATATCACGTCTTCCGTCAAAAACAGCTTCTCCACGTTGATCAAGATCTGAATCATTAGGATTTGCCGCGTTATAAGCAATGGAACCCTGTTGAAGAGCGTGTGTTCTTGTAGGTCCGCCATTATCAGCCAACACATCGATCATAGGATCAATAGGGCTTGCCGCAGTACCTTCTGAATCGTTAGACTTTGCTGGGAACACATTTGTGTCATCTTGACCTATCAAATTATAATCGCTAGATGCAAAAGTTCCACCATTAGCCACATCCATTCCAGAAGAAGCCGTATTTAAGGCGATTATAGAATTTCTGACAGTTACCGTACTTCCGGCAGGATTGTCTATACCACCGCCTATTCCGGCAGCTTCATTATAAGCCACCGTCGCAGCACTCACAAATATGGAACCGGCCAAGTTATATACACCGCCACCGTCACCATCTGTAGAGTTTCCAGAAATGGTACTTGTGCTTATTCTCATAGTTCCTGATCCATTCCAAAGACCCCCTCCTTCATTGGCAGAATAGTTATTGCTTACGGTAGAGGTTTCTACCCACGAATTACCAGGTCCGGTAATATGGAAACCACCACCATTACCCGGTGCGGTACCTGTCATATTATTGTCTAATGTAACATCTTTAAGACGTATGGAACCTACACCTTCGGTAGAATTATCTTCAATTCCACCACCGGCACGCATTGCCATGTTTTCAGCAATTACAGTATTATTTATGGTAAGACTACCACCGGCAACATTTTGAATACCACCACCAGAACCAGAAGCTCCATTGGCTTCATTATTCATAATAAATGAATACCAGATATTCAGGGTTCCACCGTTGTTGAAAAGGGCGCCACCACCATTGGTAGCATCTGCTCCACTAGCAGTATTTTCTTCAAAATTAGCATCATAAATGGTCATCGTAGAAACACTGTTCCAGAATGCTCCCCCTTCCGCGGCAGCTCTATTTCCTGTAACATCAACATTGTTGATCTCCATATCACTAGTACCGGTAATATGAATTGCACCACCGTTACCCGGTGCCGCGGTAGCTGTAAAGCCATCGATATTTACACCGGCGCTATTGCCGGAAAAATTCACAAAATCTAACATCGTCACGGCAGTATCTAAAGACCAGTCTTCTATTCCACCACCGGCGCGGTTTGCCGCGTTTTCTGTAATAAGAATAGGATTACCTTCAGATCCATTCATGACAAGGGATGCATTCGTAGCTACTAAGATTGCTCCTCCAGAACCACCTTGACCAGTGGCAAAGTTGTGTGAGAACTGGGTTCCTTCATTAATCACAAGCGTACCGTTATCGTTGGCAAAAATTCCACCACCACCTTTAATTTCCAAAGGATCTGAAACGGTATTTCCCTGCGCAACGTTATCGTGGATATCTGTACCTATAATGGTCATTGTTCCGCTACCATTCCATAAACCTCCACCTTCATTAGTGGCTACGTTGCCCCATACATTACCGCCGGTAAAATTCACGGTACCATTTCCTGTGACATGCACACCTCCACCATTACCTGGAGCAGCATCGTCAAAAAAGTTTAGACGTATAGAAGAAGTTGTGACATTAAGCGTTCCGCCTATCATCTCAATTCCTGCTCCCGCGCGGTTGGCGTCATTTTCTGCTATATGGGTGTTCAATAAGTTTACGGTACCACCATTACTCAGAATACCTCCACCAGAACCTGATTGCCCATCGGCATGATTATAAAATAATTGCACTCCGTTGGAAAGATTAACCTCTCCACCGTTGTTATATATTCCGGCACCCCCGTTATTGGCCATATCACCCAGCGCGGTACTTTCTCTAACAATTACGCTGTCTTTAAGATTTAATGTTGCACCGGCCTGGTTCCAGAATGCACCACCATCGCGGGTTGCCCGGCTTCCGTTATATTCACCACCGGTGACATTTACAGTAGCCGCACCGCTTACATGCACTGCACCACCATTACCTGGTGCGGCTTTGCCAGCATCAAAACGGTTATTGATGAATTTGGAGAAATTCAAGTCTAAAGTTCCCTCTATAATTTCAATGGCTCCACCTGCGCGAATGGCTATATTAGAGACGAGTCTTGCATTCTCTAAGGAAACTGAACCCGCTGTTGTCAAAATAGCACCACCAGATCCTAAAGTACCGTCAGCTTCATTTTGAGAAATCTCTGTTTTTTCTGAAATTCTTAATGTCCCTCCATTATTATAAACACCGCCACCGCCATTATCGGCATCGTTTCCGGAGGCAACGTTCCTAAATATTAAAGCTCCGCCAGCAATGGTCATCGTTCCAGTACCGTTCCAAAGGCCGCCACCTTCTGAGGCAGCAATGTTTTCTTCAAATGTACCTCCGGAAACATCTATGCTACCAGCGCCTGTAATATGGATCGCACCACCGTTTCCTGGTGCTGCAGTCGCAGGAGCGATGCCAGCATTATTACCTTTAAAATCAGAATCGGTAAGAGTAATGCCCAAGTTATTGCCGTAAGCACCTTCTATAGCACCACCGGCACGATTGGCTCGGTTGTTCTCAAAAGTGGAATTTGAAGCTGTCAAAGTAGCACCTTCGCCCACCAAAATAGCTCCACCAGAACCCGAATCTCCATTAGCCACACTATTGGAGACCATGACATTGTTAAGAACTAAATCTGTATCAAAAGCCATAATTGCACCACCATTTTCGGCCATACCGTTGGTAAGAATAAGATCGTTTAGGATTATACTTCCAGAAGAGATGTTAAAAATACGGGAGTTTGAACCGGCATCAATGGTTACATTACCGGTAATCGTAAGATCCTTATTAATCGCGATCTCACTGTTAAGGTCAACGCTATTTACCGAAAACGTAATAGTACCTCCCGCAGGGGTATCATTAATCTCGGTGCGTAAAGTTCCGTCAGAACCGTCATCAGCTCCACTGGTAACCACTTGTGCATGGCTCACAGCTGCGAAGGCAATGAAAGTTAAGCAGCAATACATAAAATTGCTTAGGGTAATTCTCTGTTTCATAATTGTTTATGTTTTGGTTTACATAAGTATCTACGAGAGAATTATCCGTTCAGTTTTTGAATTTTAGTTAATTATAAGTCAATAATTTATCTCAAAAAACTAATAATCGTCAATAATATACATTTTATCTTGTATTATTATCAATTCTTAAACCTTTTGATTATAGATATAGAAATCTGTTTTTAGTTTTAACCGTAAAATTCAGCATTCCAACTTAAATTATGAAATTAGCATGAACTTCAATTAAAAAAGGTTAATAAAGACAAATTATCGTTACAATTGATCAGTTTTAATATGTTTTTCTTCGGCAACGGCCTTTACTTTTTTCTTTTCATTTTGCAGATACGCCATAATTCCGAAATTTTCAATTTTAAAAGTGTCAGGAATATGAATAGCTATTTTTCCTTGGGTTTGCGCAGTCTGTTTCTCTAGTAAAACAATATTCTTGCTCAGTAGCTTTTTCCCCTTATTTTCGCCTCGGACGACCGCAGTATTTTTTTCAGGAATAAATAATGAAAAAGTGAGCTTGTCACCTGTCTGCATCGCTGTGGTCTCATAAGATATTGCTACATAATCTGCATTGCGTTGTGCCTGCAAGGAAATCTGCGCTTTTTCAGACAACTTTGTATAGTCCTCAATAGCATCCTGCATCCTTGTGTGGTTTGATCCTACAAATTCTGTAGCTCCGTTTACAATGGCCTGTGGCGTATAAACCGTATTAAGATTAAATATTTTTGCATACGCGTATTGTTTTTCTGAATATGTTTTTTGACTAAAAGTATCCTTCCAGCCCAGCCTATCCCAATAGTCTACATGATACGATAGCACATGCACGTTGTCATCAGCATACTTTTTTGCTATTTCATTTAATAGACGGTCTGCTGGTGGACAGCTGCTGCATCCCTGCGAGGTAAAAAGCTGAATAAGCACCGCATTATTTTCGGTTTTAACAGGAGAATTGCCCATGCTTATTAAAGATATTCCACCCAAAGCAGTTAAGATCACAAGTATTGTTTTAAATAATGGCTTCTTCATAATAAAATCTTTACTTTCGTTGTATTCAATGTGCTTAAATAGTCTGTTTTTGAGACCACAACTTACTTTTTTTTTAAATTTTTTACTTTTCTTGTGCCTTCAAGGCGCTCTAGCTCAGGAGATCGCCCTTCTTCATTACGAGGGCGGAGGCGACTGGTATGCCAACCCTACCTCATTACCTAACCTCATAAGCTTTTGCAACAAAAATATAGCTACAAAAATCAATAAAACCCCGCCTACAGTGACCAGTACGGATGTGGGTATTATGCAATATCCGTTTGTACATATGACGGGACATGGTAACGTTTTCTTTTCTGAAGAGGCCGTTACTAATCTAAGAAATTACCTGAATAGTGGCGGTTTCATGCACATCGATGACAATTATGGGATGGATCAATACATACGCCCGGAAATTAAAAAACTTTTTCCCAATGAAGAGCTTACCGAACTACCGGCAAGCCATCCTATATTTAATACTGTTTATGCATTTCCCGATGGATTACCCAAGATACACGAGCATGATGGCAAGCGCCCCCTTGCACTGGGCATTTTTAAAGAAGGTAGACTGGTTTTATTATACACTACAGAATGTGATCTAGGTGATGGCTGGGAAAACCAAGAGGTGCATAACGACCCGGAAGAAGTACGTCAAAAAGCCTTGAAAATGGGAGCTAACCTCATTAAATACGTTTTTGAACATTGAAAACCGAACAGCTCTTGCATGAAAATGTTCCTTTAAAAAAACCGGTAGCTTCGGTCATTTTGGTCTGCGATAACATTATGAGCCCCGCAAATGCAGGTGCGCTCATACGGCTAAGTGATGCTTTTGGCATTCAAAAACTGTTTTTTTGTGGTAAAAAAATAGACATGGAAAGTAACCGACTCAAAAAAACGGCTCGGTCTACCGAAAAATATGTGACAATTTCACAAGAAAATAGCATCTTGCCACTCTTGAAAAAGCTAAAAAGTAAAGGGTATAACCTAGCGGGCCTAGAGATAACCACCAGCAGTATGGCCATTCAGAATTTTATTCCCACCGGTCACGCTACCGCGCTCGTGCTTGGCAATGAGCAAGCAGGCATAAGCCATGATGTACTGCCTCTTCTTGATCAGACGCTTCATATTGATATGTTTGGCAAAAACAGCAGTATGAATGTGAGCCACGCAGCGGCAATCGCCATGTATGAATTAACTAAACCTACTACCCCCCATGAAAAGTGAATCGCAGAACATAGCAAATGGAATATTGCGCGCAATAGGTATTATTGTAGCTATATTCCTTCTTTTATTTTTTGTCTATCAGATTCAATCGGTCATTGCATTTATAGTGATTGCTATGGTGGTTTCGCTCATAGGGCGGCCCATTACTAATTTTTTAAAAGACCGTTTCAAATTTAGTCCTTCTCTTGCGGCAGTTTGCACCATCTGTCTTGTACTTATATTTTTTGCAGGAATTTTATCACTTTTTGTCCCCATTCTCATTGACCAGAGTGAACATATCAGCAAGATTAATTTTGAAGAGGTAAAACATAATATTAACCGGCTTAATGTAGAATTGAGCCAGTCACTTGGCGTAGATCAGGTTACTTTAATACAAAGCCTGCGCCAGTCAGAATTTATTAAAAACTTTGATGTTTCGGTCATCCCCCTTTTTCTGAACGGTTTGATCAGCAATCTTAGTTCCATGCTCATTGGTTTATTTTCGGTCATATTTATATCTTTTTTCTTCTTAAAAGATAGCGAGCTGCTTCTTCATAGCTTTCTGGTGCTTTCCAACAGGGGTGATGAACGAAAATTTCGACATGTTTTTCATAAGACCAAGCATCTATTATCGCGTTATTTTATCGGCCTGTTTTTACAATTACTTATTCTTTTTGTTATTTATTCCATCATATTATTATCTTTCGCGATTCCCAACGCACTGGCGATCGCCCTATTTTGTGCCCTGCTCAATGTAGTTCCTTACATTGGCCCGCTAGTGGGCGGAGTGGTCATGCTCGTGCTGGTAATTTCCGGATATTTCACGGCAGATTTTGAATCTGTGATCCTTCCCAAGCTCTTATATGTTTTTATAGGATATTGCATGGCACAGGTCATTGATAATTTTATAAACCAACCCCTCATTTTTGGAAATAGCGTTAAATCGCACCCGCTTGAAATTTTTCTGATCATTATTATAGCAGGCTTGCTTTTTGGCATTGTTGGGATGGTTGTAGCAATACCTGTTTACACAGCGATTAAAGTCGTTGCAAAAGAATTTCTTTCTGAATACAAAATCGTGCAAAAGCTTACTGAAAACCTCTAAGCTATCGTGAATAAGCATTTACTTTTACCAGAAGTTCAAGCGTATCTTGACAAGCATGAAGGCACAGATCTTTCCAGCTTTATTCTGTCTGGAAGTCCTTTTGAAGATATCAGTATCCAAGAACTGGCACAGCAATTGGAAGGTCTAAAGAAAACACGCGATAAACTGCCCACTTGGCAGCGCACTCCGGGCATTTACTTCCCCAAAAAGATTAACTTAGAGCAGACCTCAGGAGAACGTGCAGCCGCGCATAAAGCCAATTTAGTAAAAGGTAATTCACTGGCAGACCTTACCGGTGGACTCGGAGTGGATTCTTATTTTTTTTCTCAAAAGATAAACCAGGTAGCTTACTGTGAAATCAATCCTTCGCTAGCTAAAATCGCTGCACACAATTTTAATCAATTGCATGTCGAAAATATAAGCGTTCACGCCGAAAGTGGAATTGATTTTTTAAAGCGTTCCGATACAAAGTATGACTATATTTTTATAGATCCATCTCGCCGGAACAGTGCTAAAGCCAAAGTCTTTCTTTTAAAAGATTGTGAACCCAACGTTCCTGAGCACATAGAATTATTGTTGACCAAAGCTGAAAAAATCATGGTAAAAACAAGTCCATTGCTTGATATAAAAGCCGGTCTGGAAGAGCTTTCCGCAGTAAGCGAAATACACATTGTAGCAGTTAAAAATGAGGTAAAAGAACTGCTATGGATTCTAAAAAATGGCAGTTTACCAGAAGAAATCAGTCTTTTTTCGGCAAATATCGATCCTGCAAAAACCGAAACAACTTCAGTGAATTATCAGGAAGCCTTACAAGCCGAAGCAACGTATGGGCCGCCAAGTGACTATCTTTATGAGCCCAATGCTGCCCTTATGAAAAGTGGATTATTCAATTGGCTGAGCGGTTTTTATAAACTGGACAAATTGCATCCCAACACTCATTTGTATACTTCTGATAACTTGATCGATTTTCCGGGAAGGTGTTTTAAAATCAATGACCGGATTCCGTATTCAAAAAAAGAGGTTACGGCTTTGTTTAAAGAAAAGAAAGCTCATATCACAACCCGGAATTTCAGGGAATCTGTAGCACAGCTACGTAAGCGATTTAAGATCAATGATGGTGGCGATCGCTATCTTTTTTTTACTACCTGTGCAGACCAATCACAATGGGTTTTAGATTGCAGCAAAGCAGATGGATTGTAAAATAGATCAAGCCGGGTAAAATTCATTTTTTTTCAATGGAGGCAAATCTCGAGGGAATTAAAACTTCTTGGAAGGATTAAAATTGATACACAGCGGCGTTAATATTCATTCCAGCTCCTACAGAGGCAAAGACAACAATGTCGTCTTTCGCAAAACTGTGATCGACTAATTTGCCCTTGCGGATGAGGTCGAGTAATGTGGGTATGGTTGCCACTGAAGAATTACCCGTCCATGAAATGATCATGGGCATTACATGCTCAGGAATTGTTTCCACATCGTACAGGCTATATAATCGATCTAAGATCGCATCGTCCATTTTCCCATTCGCTTGATGAATGAGCACTTTTTTTACCACGCTTATATCCAGTCCACATTTTTCAAGACAGGCTTTTATGGCTTTTGGAACAGTCTCGAGTGCATATTGATATAACTTCCGGCCATTCATCTTTAGGTAGAGATCATCTGCCCTACCGTTCTGGGCATTATATGACCCGCCCATTTTAAGCATCTCAGAATATTTATAAGTATCTGAACGGGTTTTGTGGGCCAGCAAGCCCTGATTTTTTTCTTGGCTCGCTTCCATAATAGTTGCTCCTGCCCCATCTGCATAAATCATACTATCGCGATCATGAGGATCTATAACCCGCGAGATGGTTTCAGTACCTATAACAAGTATTTTTTTGGCATCGCCAGATTTTATAAAATAATCTGCCTGGATGATGCCCTGCAACCAGCCGGGACACCCAAAGGGCAGGTCATAAGTAATACATTCAGGATTTTTTATCTGAAGGCTGTGCTTTACCCGTGAGGCCAATGCCGGTACCATATCGCTGCGGTTACTGCCGTGCTTTACATCGCCAAAGTTATGGGCAACAATGATATAGTCGAGTTCTTCAGGATCTATGGCCGCATCCTCTATGGCCTTTTCTGCCGCGAGAAAAGCGATATCTGAAGCTACTTGATCCTGGCGCACATACCTACGTTCTGTAATTGTGGTGATCTCAAAAAATTTATCAATCACGTCTTGATTGTTCTTGTCCAATTTTTTCCCGCAGGATTCATAGAACTCGTGATTTAAAAAATCGTTGTTTGTGATTTTTTCGGAAGGAATATAGGTTCCAGTTCCGGTAATCACGCTGTGCAGGGCATTATTCATATATTATGTTGAGAAAAAATTGATCATATTGAAGGTTATCCCCTCAAAAGGAAAATATTTATGGTTAACTTCATATTTAGACGCTATTTGACTAAATATACAGCTTATTTCTTATTCGCAATTAACAATATTTTATACTTACAATATCCATTTTACGATAAAAATTATAATTTGTTGATTATCAGAACTTAAAACCCCTAGCAAATCATATACCGAAAATTAAGAACGTAACCCAATTATCAATACTGCTAATTATATACTCCTAATACTTAATAAGGTTAAAAAATGAGAGGTTTTTAAATAAAGGGGCAAAAAAAGCGTTTAAATTTGAGCAGCTTTCTAAAGCATAACTCAATTTCTAGCATTAAATTGTGCTGTATCCTTAATTTTTTTTGCTCTAACAACCTGTTTATGAGTTGGAAACTCAGAAAAAAGGTATAGGATTATAAAATTTAAAATTACTATTATTCATTATACTCTTGAGCTTTTATTACCAGATCGCATTTTGTAATTTTATTTTTAATTTTATAAAAAATTATCCATTGCAAAGAGTTTTGCAATAAAACATTAAATCCTGCCTTTATAGATGCTTAAGGATAAAAAAAGGATTTATGTTTCCATAAACCCATTAAATAAAAAATATATGGCAAGTACCTAGTAGCTTATTCTACTTTACCGGCATAGATAAATTTCAGTTTTCCAGGATTTGGGCAGCGTGATCTTTGGTTTTCACCTTACTGATCACGCGTTCCACTTTCCCTTTTTCGTCTATGAGAAAAGTTGTTCGGTTAATGCCTTCATATTCTTTTCCCATAAATTTTTTAGGACCCCAGACGCCAAAAGTTTCAATGACCTTTTTGTCTTCATCAGCTAGCAGCGGAAATGGAAACTCATACTTTTCTTTAAAGTTAGTCTGCTTTTTTTGAGAATCTGCGCTAACGCCCAGAATTGCATATCCCGCATTTTGTAGTGTTTTATAGTTATCCCGTAAATTACAGGCTTCTGCAGTACAGCCAGGTGTAGAGGCTTTTGGATAGAAAAA
>DRGP01000036.1 GCA_011050015.1 Leeuwenhoekiella sp.
ACTGTATCCTGATAGTGCGAAAATGAAAAAACAGATGACCCATGCAGACCGGCGTGATATCCAATTTGTAATACTTGCCGGTGATCAGGAAATGGCCAAAAATGTGTTTACCCTAAAACATATGAAAAGCGGCGAGCAACTGGAAGTAACTTTTGACGAACTGGTGCAAAAGTTGAAAGAGTAATAGAAATTGTATAGTGTATTTTAAATAATTATATTGTTTTTGCAAGGATAAACCTCATTGGTGCTTATTCATTTAAACACCTAAAGAAGGTTTTTGTCATCCTGAGCGCAGTCGAAGGAGAGACAAAAAGCATCTCGACTGCGCTCGACGTGACCTAATACATAAGATTTTTGTACTTAGGAGTATTTACGGATATACATTTGTTTTATACGGTTTTTCAATATCTAGTATGATTTTTTAGCTACAAAATCGGATAGGAAAAGGTGTTTTTTAAGAAGTTCCTTCCCTTTTTTCAAGGGGAAGTGCCGCTAGGCGGAGGGGTTTTTCTATTACAGAGATTGTGAAATGTATCAAGGATAAAGTAAATTGTTTTTTCAATCGGATAATCTCCTGTTTTATATCCGTTTAGTTTCCTAAAACTAAGTCACCCTGAATTTATTTCAGGGTCACACAAGAGGCTTAAGTCCGTATTTGCTTACATTAGGATTGCTGCAGATGTGATGCTGAAACAGGTTCGGCATGACGAAACCAGATTTTGAAAAATTCTAGAAAAACAGTCTCCTGTAAAGGGATTTTCAATATCCAGGATAAAGTGCCTGACAGGTCGAGAATCTTTCTTCTAGAAACAAAATAGAATTGATAACGCTTCGATATATTCTTGGTCTGCGCTTTCTCTTCGCCAAAAACACTCAAAGTGACACGCGTGTATGTTTGATTGCCCACCGTTAAAAGCGTTTTCCGAAAACCGCTTTCATTGCAGAAGTAGTATATACTACTGCTACAATTTTACGATCAACACTATACCTTTTCCTATTTTTTAATAAAACGCTTGGTATTCCCTTTTTCAGAACCTAGTTGAATAAAATAGATTCCGGCTTCTAGATTGGTCATTTCAATGGAATTATTTGATTTTAACGTGCCTTTTTCAATGATTTTACCAGAAATATCAAGAATTTTATAGGTTTTTGCCGCATTTCCGTTAAGACTGATATGCAGCGTTCCTTTGGTGGGATTGGGATAGATTTTCCAATCTGAATTTTTATCTCCTTTTTGTAAGTCTTTCACTGAGAGGTTAACCCCGTTTTGCTGGTAATACGTTAAGGCATTAATCGTGTAAGCAACGGGCGCGTTCCAGTTAATGGTCACCTCGTTTGAGGCATACGAACAATGGCTGTCGCTATACGAAGCGGCAGGAAAATCGCTGGGATAAGTACAACCATCTTGTTGGCCAGGGTTCGGGCCGCCAGCTACCATACCGGGAACGGGTAATGTCACACCATCAGCCTCAGAAATACGATGATGTGGGTGTAATGGAGATCGCGTGCCAAAACCGCTGATATAGCTATATCCTGTCCCGTTACGTCCCAGTAAATAATCGGTTCCTAAATATGCCGCATCCAGATAGGACGCATCGCCTGTGAGTTCATAGGCCCTGATTAACAACACGAGCTGATTGCCAGCGCCACCATTGCTGCCCCAGTTAAAATCGCCATCGCCCATGGCTACCTGCATGGGTGAATTCTGTATTTTTTCTTTAAGTGCTGTGGCGATACCGGTGAGTTTTGACTGTACCGTATTCTGATCGTCTTCATCCAATAGATCGTTATGAAAATTAAGCGATATGATACCCAGCATGTTTACGGTTCCCCAGGACGGAATATTGCCATTTATTGTAGAAAGATTAAGTTGGTCTTTATAGAGTTCTTTGCCTGTGCTTATAAAAAGCTCTGCTGCTGCCCATTGAAATTCATCTTCTACATTCCCATCACCATACTCACCGGTAGAAACATCTGCCGGATTGGTAAAATAGACGTCGGGATTATTTTGTGCCCAAGTGTATGCTTTTTCTGCCGCTTCCAATAAAGTGGTGCTATAACCGGATTTTTCGGTCTCAAAGTCCGAAAAAATACGGGATGCCGTTGCCATAACTGCGGCAAAATCAAGTGCAGCAGCGGTAGATTTTGCCACAACGTAACGCTGTAAGTCATAATCGGCCGGCATTACCGTACCCGAAAAATTGAGTCCGGTGAGTTTGTGGTACACCCCGCCATCATTGGGATCTTGCATGTCAAGCATCCAGTCGAGATTCCAGATCGCTTCATCCAGGATATCGGGCATGGCATCACCAGCTTCGGGAAGTTCCAAGGCGAGATTATTATAATATTCGGAGTAATGCTCGTAAGCAGCAAGTAGCGTATAGGTGGAAATACCGCTATTTACCACGTATTTATTATAATCGCCCGCATCATACCAACCTTTTGGCGCTGAAATAATGGTGCCTTCCGGCCGTTCGGCAGAAGCTGCCGAAGCATGTATTTTTACCTGATCATCGGGATGCCCCAAGGCACGCTGAAAATCGCCGCCCAGGGCAGCGGTAATCGCGGTTGAAGCCCTGTTGAAATAGTAATATTTTAAAGTGGCTTTGCCAAGGTCTGCCCAGCCGTCTTCTTCAATCTTAAATTCAGCAGTTTGATCTTTGACGGTAATTGTGTAGGTACCTGCGTCATCAATCGCGGTTATATCCACACCTGTGACATATTCGTTACTGGGTGCCCAGAGCGAGCCTTCACCCGTAGTTCCAGAAGTGATGGTTTCCCCGTCGCTATTACTAATACTATAGGAAATGGTGTCAAAAGCTTCATCAGAAACGATATCTATTACCTTTTTTCGACCTTTAAGATAGGCGACCTGGTTGTAGCGTATATCAAATTGGGCTTCGGGAGGCTCGGGCGCTTCTAGTGGTGCACCAATGGAAATCCATTCAATATTGATTTTCCCCGTATATCCCCCGGAAGCTGCATTCGCCGAAAATAAGATATTGGTTAACGCCGTGGCATCCACAGGGCAGGGACCCTCTGTGCAGGGACCACCATAACCGCCATCTTCTAAACGATTGCTGTAATCGATCTCATAAATCGCGTAATTGTCATTTAACACAACCGTTCCCGCATTTAAATTGGTCACATAGCCCGTATTATCCTGCAGGTCCATGCGCAATTCAGGAGCATTAGTTCCTTTGGCTTTGATGTATAGAGTTGGTTTTTCTGAAATATCCAATTGAATATCTCCATTTTCATCATGAAATCGATAGCCAAAAAACGCATAAGCGCCAGAAGTACCGTCTCCTTCAATGGAGAGCGTACCTTCCTCCAGACTTAGCGCATAGCCTTGTGGCGCATCATTGGTATAGGAAGTTGCACCGTCAAACTCTTCTTGGTAAATCAGGTCCTGGGCATTGATCATAAAAGGAAAAAATAACAATGTCAATAAGGTAATTTTAATATACATAGGTAGCGGTTTAGGATTTCTTAAATATTTTGTCGGAATTTTAAAGATAATGAAAAATTGATTTATAGAATTTTTCATATTACTATTTTATTACACTAAATAATAATATTGTGGAATTCAGCCTGATTACTTGAATTAACATATTTTAGCGCAACCTTAATAAAGTTTCAGTCATTCACTAGTTAATAACTGAATTATTTCAAATTAATAATGGTTTATGATAAAATTTCTTTCATTAAGTGTTCTCCTATTTTACTACTATGAATTTTTTTGCTCAGAGCATTATGGTATCTTTAAAATGGGCTATTTATAGGCGGTTTTAAGCCGAAAATAGCCGTTTTTTCCTATAAATGAGTTGTATTTAAGAAATTTTCCTTCCAGAATATTAACTGTAATTCCTGTGAACAGTTCCGGTTAAAAAATGTCATTTAAAAAATAAACAGATCAACGGTTGATAAGGATCAGCGATTCAATCGTAATTACATTTTTAGTTTCCTTTAAAATCTACAGCCACATCATTATCATCGACAAGCAGACAAAGCAACCCGGCAACAACAAAGGAGGCACCCCCTAAAATCAAGGCGTAAATAGAAACGTTGTCAAAAACTTCCCGTAGAATAAAACCAAGAATTCCGGCGGCGATAATCTGCGGGATGACTATAGAAAAATTAAAAACACCCATATAATAGCCCATTTTATTGGACGGTAGAATACTGGAAAGCATTGCGTAGGGCATAGATAGAATACTTGCCCAGGCAATGCCCACGCCTACCATAGAAACGAGCAACATATTGGGATCTTCAATAAAATATACTGAAATTAAACCTATAGCACCACAAAACAGCGCAATAAGATGTGTGATCCTTCGGCTGGTGATTTTCGCAAGCAGCGGCAAAAGAAATGCTACTACGGCAGCGACACCATTATAAACCGCAAAACAAACACCTACCCAGTCAGCACCTTCATTATAAAGTACCGAAGTAGTTTCGGTAGTGCCGTAAACGTGACTGGTCACGGCGGCAGTTGTGTAGATCCACATTGCAAAGAGTGCAAACCACGAGAAAAACTGTACGGCAGAAAGCTGCACCATGGTTTTTGGCATTTTAAAAATACCGATGAAAGATTCTATGATCCCGTCCAGAATGCCCTGTGCGGCATTTTCCTCTTTTAGTTTTTCAAGATCATCTGGCGGATATTCATGGCTGTTAAAAACCGTCCACATTACTGCCGAAAAATAAGCGATACCTCCAATGTAAAACGACCATTTTACCGAATCGGGCACGCCACCGCCCAGTGCAATATTACTAACGCCAAACCAATTGGTGAAAATATAGGGGAGGGCAGAGGCGATCACAGCGCCCAGACCAATAAAAAAGCTCTGCATGGCAAAACCACTGGTACGTTGCTCATTGGGCAACATATCGCCCACAAAAGCACGAAAGGGTTCCATACTTACATTGATGGAAGCGTCGAGAATCCACAACATCAGGACCGCCATCCACAACGCAGAGGAATTGGGCATTGCAAAAAGCGCGATGGTAGCTAAAATAGCTCCTACGGCGAAAAATGGCCTGCGGCGTCCCCATTTGGGAAACCAGGTGCGGTCGCTGTAATAGCCAATGATAGGCTGAATCGCCAGCCCGGTAACCGGTGCCGCCAACCAAAGAATCGGAAGCTCGTCCTGCGAGGCGCCCAACGTCTCAAAAATGCGGCTCACATTGGCATTTTGCAGGGCGAAACCAAACTGAATACCCAAAAACCCAAAACTCATGTTCCAGATTTGCCAGAAACTAAGCCTGGGCTTTAAGGAACTTATTGAAACGTCACTCATGGTTACTATTAATTGTTAGTATTATTAAATCCCACCAGTGGGTTTTATTCCCCGATCCTATGGGTCGAAATTCAAAAATTATTTTCGAATCATACCTCGCGGGCTTGCCCTGAGGTTGTTGATTTGGCATATTAATATTTTCGTCATCCTGAACGCAGTCGAAGGATAGTCAGCAAATTAAGCGAATATTCAATCTTGGAGTTAATTATTTTCTTTTCTGCTTTCCCGTACCGCATCCTGATATTGTATGGTTGTCAGATCATTGGGACTTATGCCGATCTCTTCTAGAAAAGTATATAAAATTTTAAAAAGGGCATCAGTTTGATTTAATTGTTCAGTTTGTGTTTCTATTTCGATAAAAGTTTCGGTCAATTCGGGTAGCTCAACGAGGCTTATCTCTATTTGTATTTCTCTATACGTAACATAAAAAAATTGACAATTTTTATTATATCGAATATCCAAGGTATAGCCCAACCCTTTAAAAATTGCCTGTGTGGACTCAAAATCGGTTATTTCAGTCTCAAATTCGGGTTTTGAGCGTGTTTTTTGGTCAAAAGGTGCTTCTTTTAGCGTAAGCCAATGTGTCATTTTTCCACTTGCAGGAAAGGTTTTTTTGCGCAATCGGAGTTCGCAGTCCCGCTCGTCCAGTTCATTGTTTTTATCAAAATACAGATCGTCATAAATGACCTTATGTGCCGGTTTTTTAGCATATTCTGCAAGTTTTTTAAGCACTTCAGCCTTATTTTTAACAATAGCGGTAAGTTCGACTTCGTACATTTTTATTTAGCAATTAGAATAGAGAGAAATGAAAAATTAAAAGTGAAAAATGATGAATGAAAATGCAAAATCAACAATTTTTAACCTGCAACCTGCAACCTGCAACCTGCAACAGTTCCCCCTTTGGGGGTTAGGGGGATTAAACCTGAATAACTCCCAAATTAAATTTTTTTTCAATAGGCGCGTGATCTGCCGCTTCAATGCCCATACTTATCCATTTGCGGGTTTCTAAAGGATCGATGATCGCGTCTGTCCAAAGCCGCGCAGCTGCGTAATATGGGGAAACCTGCTCGTCGTAGCGGGATTTTATGCGTTCGTACAATTCCTTTTCAATTTCCTCAGTGATTTCCTTGCCCTGTTTTTTTAACGAAGCGGTCTCTATCTGCAACAATACTTTGGCCGCGCTGTTGCCGCTCATCACCGCAAGCTCGGCCGAAGGCCAGGCCACAATAAGCCGCGGATCATAAGCTTTGCCACACATCGCATAATTGCCCGCGCCATACGAGTTGCCGATGACCACGGTAAACTTGGGTACCACGCTGTTGCTCACCGCATTTACCATTTTGGCGCCGTCCTTTATGATGCCGCCATGCTCGCTCTTACTGCCCACCATAAAACCGGTCACATCCTGTAAAAACACCAACGGAATCTTTTTCTGGTTGCAATTGGCTATAAATCGTGTTGCTTTATCAGCGCTGTCGCTATAGATCACGCCGCCAAACTGCATTTCGCCTTTTTTAGTCTTGACAAGTTTCCGCTGGTTGGCAACAATACCCACTGCCCAACCGTCTATGCGGGCATAGCCGGTAATAATGGTCTTACCATAACCTGCTTTATATTCATCAATTTCAGAATTATCGACAAGCCGCTTGATGATTTCCATCATATCGTATTGATCGGTGCGCTTTGCAGGTAGAATTCCATAGATATCCTCCTGTTTTTCGGTCGGTTTTAACGGTTTTTCGCGGTTGTAGCCCGCTTTGTCAAAATCCCCTATTTTTCCCATTACATTTTTGATACGGGTGAGCGCGTCGCGGTCATCGGCGGCTTTATAATCGGTGACACCGCTTATTTCGCTATGGATGGTGGCTCCGCCAAGCGTCTCGTTATCCACGCTTTCGCCTATGGCCGCTTTTACCAGATAACTTCCTGCGAGAAAAATACTTCCCGTTTTATCCACAATTATCGCTTCGTCGCTCATGATGGGCAAATATGCGCCACCAGCTACGCAACTGCCCATAACTGCACTGATCTGGGTAATGCCCATACTGCTCATGACCGCGTTATTGCGAAAAATACGCCCAAAATGCTCTTTGTCGGGAAAAATTTCATCCTGCATGGGCAAATACACTCCGGCGCTGTCCACCAGATAGATAATGGGCAATCTATTTTCTATGCTTATTTCTTGCGCGCGCAGGTTCTTTTTTGCCGTAATGGGAAACCAGGCTCCGGCCTTGACCGTCGCGTCATTAGCGACCACAATGCACTGTTTTCCGCCTACACTTCCTATCTTGACCACGACACCGCCACTGGGGCAGCCCCCATGCTCGGCATACATCTTGTCACCGGCAAAGGCACCTATTTCTATGGCTTTTTCGGGTTCATCGAGTAGAAAATTTATACGTTCGCGGGCGGTGAGTTTTCCTTTATCGTGCTGCTTGGCGATACGTTTTTCGCCACCTCCCAATTTTACCTTGGCAAAGCGCTGACGCAGGTCAGAAACGGCCAATTTATTATGATCTTCGTTTTTGTTAAATTTGATGTCCATTTTAAGTATTTGGGCGTTTCCCTTCCGCCTAGGGCTTCGGGGTCGGGCTATCTGCGTTACACGGTAACGGCTTCTATCCCTAACGCGGTTGCTCAATAGCAACGAAAATACGAAAACGATGGCGTTCCCAACTGTTATATTTCTATGAAATATGCGATATTTGTGGTTCTAAAATTTTCTTTCAGATAAACATACCGCGTTGAGGTGGTTAATTAATTACCGTGGGAAAACCCTATTCGGGATGATTGAAAAACAGTTTTAGAATGTTAACCAGAGGGTCGGGAATACAACCCACCAGAGGTATTTAAATATAGACAGGAATGATGAACAAGAACACGGTTCTGGGATGGGCCACATTTATAATGATCGTAGTGGGCGTAGCGCTCATTGCCCTTGGTGCGGTACGTTACCAAGATGTCGCGGGCTATGGTTTTGGCGCCGTGGGCGTGGGCTTTTTTGCCATTGCTTGGGTTTTTAATGCTCTTAAAGGCAGGGTTTAACCTGTGCTGCACCATACCCTCCGCTTAACTGATTTTCACATAAAAATACGCAAAAATGACCTTTTTTTGGTCGTTTTTGCCTCGTAAATAAATTTACAATGAATGAAAAAGAACGCTTAATAAAACATTTACAGGGCGGTGAGGCCTTTACCAGTTTAAGTCATTTTATAAATGATGTACCTTACGATAAATTGGGGGAGCGCCCTGAGGGATTGCCTTATTCCATTTATGAGCTTTTTTACCACATGCAATACTCCCAGGAAGATATCATCAGTTTTTGCATGGATGATCATTATGAGTCCAGGAATTGGCCAGATGATTACTGGCCTTCAAGGAAACAACCCAAGAATGAGGGCGAATGGAACGATCTAAAAACCCGCTTTTTTGAGGATAGAAATAGACTTGCAGGCCTTATTGACAATAAAGATAGTGCCCTTATGGATGTAGTTAAGCACGGCCAGGACCAGACCTTATTTCGGGAAATCTTATTGGTCATCGAGCATAACGCCTACCATACCGGCCAGCTTTTTGTATTATGCAGATTGCTCGGGGTGAAGTAGGTTTTAGGATTTTTTTCTTTTAAATAGCAATAATAATAGTATTATAGATGAGATTTCCGCATTCGCGGAAATGAAAAAATAAATATATATGGCAGACGATAATAAAGTAATATTTTCAATGTCTGGGGTGACCAAAACCTATCCCGGAGCAAATACACCCGTTCTTAAGAATATCTATCTCAGTTTTTTCTACGGCGCAAAAATTGGTATTCTGGGGCTTAACGGTTCGGGGAAATCCACGTTGCTGAAAATTATAGCAGGTATTGAAAAGAACTATCAAGGCGATGTGACCTCCTCGGCAGATTTTAGTGTAGGCTACCTAGAGCAGGAACCACAACTGGATGATGAGAAAACAGTGCTGGAAGTGGTCAAGGAAGGGGCGGCCGAAACCGTGGCAATTCTTGATGAATACAATAAAATCAATGAGCAGTTTGGGCTAGAAGAAGTCTATTCAGATGCTGATAAGATGGAAAAGCTCATGAACCGCCAGGCCAAATTGCAGGATGAGATAGATGCCCGCGGTGCCTGGGAACTTGACAACAAACTGGAAGTTGCCATGGATGCACTGCGCACACCGCCTTCTGATCAAAAAATAGGCGTGCTTTCTGGTGGAGAGCGCCGCCGCGTGGCCCTCTGCAGACTTCTTTTGCAGGAACCGGACGTGCTGCTGCTGGATGAGCCCACTAACCACCTGGATGCCGAAAGTGTACACTGGCTGGAGCATCATCTCGGTCAATATAAAGGAGTCTGCAGAGGGCCACGCGGCGGCGCTCTCCACCAGAAAGCACGCCTATTTTTTGATCAGAAGGCGGTGTGCGCAGTGCATCCATGGC
>DRGP01000037.1 GCA_011050015.1 Leeuwenhoekiella sp.
ATTTGATCTCAACAGTACAAATAAAGACGGCGCCGAATGGACACTTTACATCATTGGCGTGGTAGAGGAGATCAAAAAGCTAGGGAAAACCTTAAAGGGATTTGACTGTATAATGGTGAGCGATCTGCCTGTGGGTGCAGGCATCAGTTCTTCTGCTGCGCTTGAATGTGGACTCGCTTACGGTCTCAACGAGCTTTTTGATCTGAACTTAGAAAACCTGGATATCGTCAAACTTTCACAAAAAGCAGAACACAATTATGTGGGAACACAATGTGGAATCATGGATCAATTTGCATCTGTGATGAGCAAAGGCGGCCACGTTATAAAATTGGATTGCCAGAGTCTCGATTATGAGCTGCTCCCCTTTCATATAGAACCTTATAAATTGCTGTTGCTGAATACCAATGTGTCGCACAATCTCGCCAGTAGTGAATACAATGTGCGCCGCAAAGAATGTGAACACGGCATTGCCGTGCTTCAACAACGCTTTGAGAATATAGCTTCCCTGCGCGATGTGAGCAGTGATCAACTGGAACAATGTAAACATGAGTTAGACCCTATAATCTATAAACGCTGTGCCTATATCTTACAGGAAAATGAGCGCGTGCAGCAGGCCGCAAAAGCCTTAAAAGATAATGACCTAGTTACTTTTGGAGAGTTGATGTATGCCTCCCACGAAGGGTTAGAGCACAACTACGAAGTGAGCTGTAAGGAGTTGGATTTTCTTACCGAATTTTCAAGAACGAATGAGAAAATTCTAGGCTGCCGGATGATGGGTGGCGGTTTTGGGGGTTGCACCATAAACCTCATTCACGAGGACGCGATTGACGATTATATAAAAAAAGTTTCTAAAGCGTATGTTGAAAAATTCGACATTGAATTAACCGCATTTACCACCGTACCGGCAAATGGAACAAATCTGGCAGAAAGTAACCTATAAACCAAAAAAAATGATCGATTTTAATGATAATTCGCACCGCAGATACAATATCCTAACCGGGGAATGGATTCTCGTTTCGCCCCACCGGGCCAAAAGGCCCTGGCAGGGAAAAGAAGAGGATATCATTGCCGAAGAAAGGCCTTCCTACGATCCCAACTGTTACCTGTGCCCGGGCAACGAGCGCGCCGGTGGTGAACATAATCCTGAATACAACGAGCCTTTTGCCTTTACAAACGACTTTGCAGCGCTAAAAAAAGACGTCCCCTTTGAAAAGTTTAAAGACGGACTCCTAATGGCCGAAACCGAATCGGGCACCTGCCGCGTATTGTGTTTTTCGCCAGACCATTCCAAGACTTTACCCGTTATGGAAGAAAGCGCCATTACCAAAGTGGTAGCACTCTGGCAAAAGGAATTTAAGGATCTGGGGAGCCGCGACGATATCAACCATGTGCAGATATTTGAGAATAAAGGTGCAATGATGGGCTGCAGCAATCCGCATCCGCACGGGCAGATCTGGGCGCAGCGCAGTATCCCGCAAGAAGTTCAGAAAAAAAACAAAAAACTTAAGGAATATTGGGATGACAACGGTAGTAGCCTGCTGGGTGATTACCTCAAACAAGAACTTGAGCTGCAGGAGCGCATACTCATAGAGACCGAATATTTTGTGGCGCTTATCCCCTACTGGGCGGTCTGGCCGTATGAAGCGATGATTATTCCCCGCACGCAACACCCCAACATTTTAAGCCTTAATGAAGCCGAAAAAAAGGATTACGCCAAGATTATTAAGGCGCTGACCACGATGTACGATAATTTATTTAAAATCTCCTTTCCCTATTCTGCAGGGATTCACCAGTCGCCCACAGACGGTCAAGAGCGCACCGAATGGCATTTTCACATGTCCTTTTATCCGCCTTTGTTACGTTCAGCAACCGTAAAGAAATTTATGGTAGGTTACGAGATGTTTGCCACACCCCAACGTGATATCACCGCAGAAATGGCCGCGGATACACTAAGGCAGTTGCCGAAGCAGCACTATACCGAAGGTAAATAAAGGTTTTTTATTAAAAATCAGGCAAAATGAGCCGAAAATTGACTTAAAACTAGCAGATTTTGCTGCTTTTAAACCTATTTACTTACCTAATTCTTGACCAAAAGTGAGTAAATTATGGTCAGGATCGAGTAATGAAAATTCCTTTTGCCCCCAAGGTTTAATTTGCAGCTGTCCATTGGGATGTACATCTATTTTTTCAGCTAGCATCGACGCATATAAATTGGCTATCTGATCTGTGCGTATATAAATCTGACCATAATTTTCCTTTGGATCAAGGTTCTTAAACTCAAAAAAATGAATTTGAACATTCTCCTTTTCAAGCATGAGGTAGCCATCAAAATCTGTAGCACCCAATTCCTTAAAATGTAGTTTATTTATATAATAATCTCTTGTAACCGCCTTATCACGCATGGGCAATTTAGGATTGACAGCTGTAAGCATTTTATTGAGGATTAATTAGAATAAAACATTAGTTACGGAATACCCAATAATTACAAAAACAAAAGTTGAAAGATAAAATCAGACTTACAAGGAGGCTTACGAATGTCAGTAACTCCACGCAGGTAAAGAAAACTTGTAACATTCAACCTGCAACATCAAACCTGAAACTTTTTACTACCCTCTAACCTTTTGTTCCCATTTCCAGGCGGATGCTAAGGCGTCATCAAGTGTTTTTTCGGCTTTCCAGCCCAGTTTTTTGTTGGCTTTTGTAGTGTCTGCATAAGCAGCGACCACATCACCTTCACGCCGACCCACAATTTTATAGGGCAGGTTTTTACCAGAAACCTTTTCAAAAGATTTGATCACTTCGAGTACAGAACTGCCGGTACCGGTACCAATGTTGAACACTTCATAATTGGACTCATTTTTTTTATCGATCAGCCGTTGCAGCGCGATCACATGTGCTTTGGCCAAATCAACCACATGAATGTAATCACGCACCGCGGTACCATCCTGGGTAGGATAATCATCACCATAAACGGAGAGTTGATCGCGCATACCCATCCCGGTCTGCGTAATATAGGGAATCAAATTCTGAGGTACACCCAAGGGAAGTTCGCCGATTTCTACACTGGGATGCGCGCCCACAGGATTAAAATAGCGCAGCGCAATTGCCTGTAGCTCTGTTTTCACTTTACAGGTATCACGTATAATTTCCTCGCCCACCTGCTTGGTATTTCCGTAAGGGGATTCTGCAGGCTTTACGGGTGCGCTTTCGGTGATTGGAAGTTCATCGGCCTGACCGTAAACGGTACATGACGAACTGAAAATAAAGTGACTTTCAGCTTTTTTTGAAAGCTGTTGTAAAATATAAACCAGCGTACCCAAGTTATTTTCGTAATACAAAAGCGGATTTTCCACGCTCTCACCCACTGCTTTAGAAGCGGCAAAATGAATCACGCCAGATACATCTGCGTGTTTTTTAAAGAAATTACCCACCTCTACTTTATCTCGAAGGTCCATTTCTATAAATTCAGGCTTTTTTCCTGTGATTTTGATAATGCCATCCAGCACCTCTATGGAAGAGTTGGATAGGTTATCAATAATGACTACTTCAAAACCTTTGTTTTGTAATTCAACCACCGTGTGCGAGCCTATAAAACCTAAGCCTCCTGTTACTACTATTTTCAAGTGTTCTTTGTTTTAAATTATTTTTTTAGAGAATAGAATCAAATTTACGATCGGACTTGAACTCTAAACCCTATTCCATGCTCTTTGTTGCATTTTCTTATTCCGAAAGCTTCTCCAATGCCTTATCCAAATCGAAACCTTTTAAAGAGTCAATGATCATATCTGGGGCAAAAGCATAATCACCCAGATCTGCTCTCTTAGAAACACCAGATAAGGTCATGATCGTCTTATAGCCCATTTGTATGGATCCTAAAATATCAGTATCCATCGTGTCACCTATAACAATGGTCTGATCTGTCATAAGACCCAATTTCTTACGCGCAGCGCGCATCATTACAGGACTGGGTTTTCCTACTGAAAACGCTCGTTTTCCGGTGGCTTCTTCGATCATTTTTACGATGGCCTTGATCCCTAAGTTTGACCAACCAATCTTTTTTGGCGAGGGATCCAAGTTCGTAGCGATAAGTTTGGCTCCGCCCAAAACCATATCTACTGCTTTATTAGCCATTTCTAAAGTGAAATTACGGCCTTCGCCAATTACCACATAATCGGGATCTTGGGTGACCAGCGAATAGCCATTATTGTGTAGACTGGAGATGAGTCCGCCTTCACCGAGCACATAGGCCGTACCATTGGGATGCGTAAAACTCAAGAACCAAGCGGTGGCCATTGCGCTTGTATAGACATTTTCTTCGGTAACCTTAATGCCCATAGGGCTCAGTTTATTGACCACATCAATGGGGCTGCGCTGGCTATTATTGGTCATAAATAAGAATGGTATTCCCTTTTTCTGGAGCTCTGCTATAAACGTATCTGCCCCTGGAATGAGATCGTTTCCGCTATAAATAACGCCATCCATGTCTATGAGAAAACCTTTATCCATCGTATAGTTTTTTATTGAGTTCACCGTAAAAATAACCTTTAATCGCTAAAATCATGTATCTTGTATGTAAATCATTGCTTTTGAAGCTCTTTTTCATAAAAATGGGTCGCGTCATAGATGAGCTGATCCAGTTTTTTATTTTCAAAAATGACTCGTTTTTCATCCCAATCCAGGTAATTTATAAAATCCTGAAGTACCAATTTTCGGTTTTTGGAGATGCTTAATACATCAAAATAAAGTCTACCGGTGCGGCGCACGAAAAAATCAGCGAGACTATTGGTCATTTCATAATGAATGCTGTACCATAATTCAGCCCGTACCAGGCGCTCGTTTACATCAGGATTGAGGAAGAAATTAATTTTTTTCTTAATAATATCAGTCTGTTTGCCATAGGTCGCCGTAAAATACCAGGCCAGATACTTCACATTTTCTAAGTGCAAATCCTCAAATTCCAGTTTCAGTTGATTTTGATAGATGTTTACTTCTTTATTATTGCGCAAGTGGTGCGAAGTAAGCGCAATATGTTCGGTGCGCGGAGGGTCAAACTTTTCAGTATTTTTATTCTTTAACTGCTTCAGGACCGCTTCATTGACGCGCTCGGCCATTTTCCGATAACCAGTCAGTTTTCCACCTGCAATGGAAATAAGTCCGCTTTTGCTCACAAAGGTTTCATCTTTACGTGAAAGTTCAGAAGGATCTTTTTCTTCCTCGTGAATTAACGGGCGTAAACCTGCCCAATTTGATTCAATATCATCCAGGCTAAGATGAATATCTGGGAAAGTAGCATTCACGGCATCCAGCAAATATTGCGCATCGTCTTCGGTGGCCACCACGTGATCCAGATCACCATCGTAATTTGTATCTGTGGTACCCACATACGTAACCCGCCCCCGCGGAATGGCAAAAATCATACGCCCATCTGGAACATCAAAATAAAGCGATTGTCCCACCGGTAATTTTTCTTTCGGAAAGACTATATGAACACCCTTGGTCAAGTGCAGGTGCTTATTGTTCATACTTTTGTCCTTTTTGCGCACTTGATCTACCCACGGCCCGGCCGCAGAGACAAAGGTTTTTGAATCAATTTCAAAGGTTTTTCCCGTATTGTGATCTTTGCACCTCAGGGCAGTCAGTTTATCTTTATAATCATAAACGAAATCTTCCATCTCGCAATAATTAAGGCAGATTGCGCCAAAACCGGCCGCTTTTTTAAGGAGTTCTATGGTAAGGCGGGCGTCATCGGTGCGGTACTCGGCATAATAACCACCGCCCAGCAAATGCTCAGCATCCAGCAAAGGTTCAAGCGTTAGCGTTTGCTCTTTATCAAGCATTTTACGTTTGTCCTCATCATCTACATTGGCAAGCAGGTCATAGACCTTTAGCCCAATGGACGTCAATATTTTACCATATTGACCACCTTCTATTAAGGGGAGCAACATTTTTTCGGGCACCACTAAATGAGGGGCTAATTTGTGCACAATAGCGCGCTCTGTACCCGATTCTTTGACCAGGCCAATCTCCATCTGTTTTAAATACCGAAGTCCGCCGTGTACGAGTTTAGTAGATTTGTTGCTGGTCCCGGAAGCAAAATCATTTTTTTCTACCAGGCACACGCTCATCCCTCGGGAAACAGCATCTAATGCGATACCGGCACCGGTCACGCCACCACCTATAATGACAAGGTCAAATTTTACGGACTTGGCCTTATCCAGATAGCGATCCCTGTCCATAATACTGAAACGCAACGGGGAATCCTCTTTTTCCAAATTTTCGGCGTAACCGGAACGCGTGCGCAGAACAGCCAGATCCCAGCCGTGAATTTTTTCCTTGCGCTCATGGGTGCTCAATCCCGGCTCAAAAACCCGGTCTACTTGCCTGATTTTTGAAATATCCTTTTTTGTCCATAAACCAGCTTTAATTCCGGCCAAAAAAGCCGCTCCCAGCGCGGTTACTTCAAGCATCTGCGGGCGATCTACCTGCGCGTCCAGAATATCTGCCTGAAATTGCATCAGGTAATCATTCGCGCTTGCACCACCATCCACCTTCAACGCTTTCATCTGCTTGCCGCTATCTTCTATCATCGCGCTGATCACATCTTTTACCTGATAGGCCATCGCCTCTACGGTGGCTTTGATAATCTCGTTTTTACCGGTATTAAAGGTAAGGCCCTGTATGGTTCCTTTAGCACTAGCGTCCCAAATCGGCGCACCCAGGCCGGCAAAAGCGGGCACAAAATAGAGATCTTTTAAGGGTTTGGTCTCCATACAGATTTTCTCGGTCTCTGCCGCTTCTTCTATAAGTCCCAAGCTGTCGCGTAGCCAGTCTATGCTTGCGCCCCCTACAAATACGCTGCCTTCCAAAGCATATTTTATCTTTTCTCCTTCTAATGTGCAGGATAAGGTGGTCACCAGACCATTTTGTGAAAAATAGGGTTTTTTGCCCGTGTTGAGCAGCATAAAACAGCCGGTGCCGTAGGTAGTTTTGGCCATGCCCGTTTTATGGCCGCCCTGCCCAAAGAGTGCCGCCTGCTGATCACCGGCAACCCCATAAATAGGAACATGGTGCTCTTTATACATAATACTGCCAAAATCTGATGAAGATTCCCGAACCTCTGGAAGCATGGAAGCGGGAATGTCAAACTCTTCCAGCAATTCTTTATCCCACGATAGATTTTTGATATTATAGAGCATCGTACGACTGGCATTAGTGTGATCTGTGTAATGGTTACCAGTGAATTTGTAGATCAGCCAACTGTCTATGGTGCCAAAGAGTAGTTCGCGATTTTCCGCCTGTGTTCTTGCCCCTTCTACATTATCCAGAAGCCATCTGATCTTGGTGGCCGAAAAATAACTATCTATAATAAGACCTGTTTTTTTGGCGATTTCGCGCTGTAATCCTTTTTCGCGTAGCGCATCGCACATGCCTTCAGTACGTTTATCAAGCCAGCAAATTGCCTTATAGATAGGTTCGCCGGTTTTTTTATTCCAAACTACCGTGGTCTCGCGCTGATTGGTAATACCTATGCCGGCAATTTCTGTGATAGTGCTATCGGCTTTTGCCAGTACTTCTTCAAAAACCTCCTTTTGATCTTCATAAATCTGCACCGCATCATGTTCTACCCAGCCCGATTGTGGGTAATACTGCTTTAATTTTTTCTGGGCTAAATGAACGATTTTACCTGCTGTGTTAAAAAGGATCGCACGGGTGCTCGTGGTTCCCTGATCAAAGGCGATTACGTACTTTTTGCTCATGGTTATCTGATATCAAATTGGTATTTTATCTCCTGCTTATAGACATCACCTGGTGCCAGGATGGTGCTGGGAAAATGCGTATGGTGTGGGGCATCGGGGAAATGCTGCGCCTCCAGACAGAGTGCCGGCGCTTTTGCGGTGATCGTGCCGTATTTACCACGCCACTCGCCAATATCTGCTGCGCTAAAAAACTGCAGACCGGGCTGGGTACAGAACATACGTAGTTTTATAGTACCTGAAGGCGAAATCAAAACTGCCGCGGGCTCGTCTGCAGTTCTTTTATTCAAGATATAATTATGGTCAAAACCACCTTCTTTTTGCTCCAATTTATCTCCTAAAACAGCCATTTTTCGGAAGTCCATTACCGTTTTTTCAACTGATTTTAGCTCTCCCGTGGGAATATCTCCAGCCTTTTTGGGAAGGTAGGTATCTGCATTGATCATTAACTGATGCTGCGCAATATTTGGATCTTCCGAAAGGTTAAAATATTCGTGACGGGTAAGGTTCACGACCGTTTTCTTATCGGTTACCGCTTTGTGCTTAAATACCAGTTCATTTTCTTGCCATTCAAAAGTAGCTTCTACCTTTAGGTTTCCGGGATATCCTTCTTCCCCGTCTGGACTGATATAATTGAGGATTAATTTTTCACCTTCAATCTCAAAATCCCAGGTTTTATTCCCAAAACCGGAAATACCGCCGTGCAATTGGGTGTCGCCTTCATTTGAAGTTAGTTGTATCTTCTTGCCATCTATAAAAATCTCAGACTTGGCGATGCGATTGGCATTTCTACCAATGATGCTACCAAAAAAAGGATTTTCGTCCTCATATTGTAAGAGATCGTTAAAGCCCAACACCACATCTATGGGGTTGCCTTTTTCTTGTGGAATCAGTAGTTTTTGAAGAATCCCGCCGTAGTTAAGCACATGCGCTTCTAGGCCATTTTTTGAAACGAGGCAGAAACGGTAAACGCTCTGACCCTCTTTTGTGGTGCCGAAAAAATCTTTAGTCAATGTATCTTGTTTTAACTTGATGTGTTAAAGATACGGTTTGATCAAAGATTGGGAAATTTTAGAAGCTGTAAATAATATACATACCTAAAAATAATAGGTTTAAAATCTGGTTCAATACATGTGAAATTCGCTCAAAACAACCTAAAATCTAACTAATTTCGGCTAACTGCGCAATAAGTTCTTCTGCAGTGGCTTGTCCTTTATCCTTATTATACCACAATTGAAGATCCTCTTTAAATTCTGGAGGCAGGGTACCATAAGATTTTTTGCACTCCACCACCATGGTGGCGGCCGGTTTGGGACGCGGGCCCCAGGTGTACAAAAGCATCCCAGAGGTGGGATCTTGCGCAATAAGTTTAGGAATCGACTTGTTTCCATTAGTAAGAAAAGCGTCCATGAGCTGCGGGTGGTCATCGCGCAAAACGATAGAGAAATTGATGTTTTCGGTCTGCTCGGCAATTTTATTCATCACTGGCAGGGTATGCGCGGCATCGCCACACCAGCTTTCGGTAAGCACGAGCCAGTTTATCTTTTGATTCAACTTTTTTATAGGATCAAGCTGCGCTTCGGTAAGTTTAAAAAGCTTATCCCAGCGACGCATTCTGCGATCATTCAGCACGGTATAATTAGAGAGCACTTCGGTCTGGGTATGGCCGGTGCTGGTAAATGATTCTGCATGATTAGCTGCCAGTGTACGATATTCGGCATAAGAAATGCCATTTTTAAGGGCTTCGGCAAATAGTTCTTCATGTTCTGCCGCAGATATATGTTGCATAATGCTGTTGTCTTTCGGGTTAAGACCTATTAATACTTGATCAATTTCGTTTCAAAAATAATATCTTTAAACCTTAAATCTGTTAAATATGAGCCAACACAAATGCGGCTGGTGCCTGGGCGACCCGCTTTATGAAGCCTACCATGACAAAGAATGGGGAGTGCCGGTATATCATGACCAAACCTTTTTTGAATTTCTAGTCTTAGAAAGCTTTCAGGCTGGTTTGAGTTGGATCACGGTACTGCGCAAGCGCAAAAACTTCCGTGAGGCCTTTGATGATTTTGATTACCAAAAAATTGCCATGTATAATGAAAAAAAAGTAGAGCAGTTACTGCAAAACGAAGGTATCATCCGCAACAAATTAAAGGTACGGTCTGCTATTACAAACGCACAAGAATTTATCAGGATTCAGAAAGAATTTGGTAGTTTCTCAGACTATGTATGGTCTTTTGTAGATGGCAAGGCCCAGCAACATGACGTAGAAAATTACAAAGAAGCCCCTGCCACAACACCAGAAAGCGAGGCACTGAGCAAAGACTTAAAAAAACGTGGCTTTAAATTTATGGGCCCCACCGTGATGTATGCTTTTATGCAAGCCACGGGAATGGTTAATGATCATGAAAAAAAATGTTTCCGTTACACGGAAGTAAAAAAAATGACATGATTAGAAAAGTCTTTTTAAGCGTTCTCGTATTGTTTATGCCAATATCCGTCTTTTCGCAAAGCGTAAAGAATGAAGTGGAAAAGCGCATTACAAAAGAAGAAATGCCTGCGGAAGCCCTTCGCAGGTTAGAACAAATGCCCATAAAACTCGAAAAAGCCAGGTTATACCTAGAACAAGATAACGAACACCGAAGTGTTGAAGCCAAGGTAGCGCACAAGGGCAAGAAATACAGTATAGAATTTGAAAAGACAGGCAACCTGCACGATATAGAGGTTGTCATAACTCTTGATGAGATACCCAAGTATATTGCGAAAACCATCAAAAACTACCTAAAAAACACCTATGAGCGCTATAAAATCGAGAAAATCCAGCAGCAATTTTCCCCTTCAAATACACAAGATGCATTTGGCGAAAGAAAAAACCCCGATAAATATGAACTGATCGTAGCCACAAAGAATAAAGAAAATAAACTGGAGAAAAAAGAAATACGCTTTGACCCTAACGGCAATCTGCTGGAAACAAGAAAAATTATCAGACGATCATATGACTTTCTCTTGTTTTAGGTTTTTTATACCTTTTTTTCTGGTTTGTATGTCTGTTTTTTCCCAGAAAACGGACATTTATTGGCAACCCGAGGTGGTTTTTAATTACAGTCCGCCGTCACGGTGGAGTTTCAACTTTGAGCTAACGAATAGAAATCTGCTCAATAATACCCAATCTGCTGCGTCTTCTTTTAAAGAAGAGCACCTGGAGTTTTCACATTTTACGAGTTATGAGAGCGGTTTCTATTCTAAGCTCAGTCTGGGCGTACGTTACCGCAACCGTGACTGGCTTGATCCCGAGCGTGGCAATGAGTTTAGGCTTACACAGCAGTACAACTATAGTAAGCCTTATAATCAATTGCGCTTGGGGCATCGCGTACGCATTGAACAGCGCTTTTATGAAAATGAAACTGTCTTTAGAACACGCTACCGGCTGAGCGCAGATTTACCGTTGCAGGGGCTTACCTTAAATCTATATGAGTTTTATGTGTTGATCACTACTGAAGTACTCTATAGTCTCTCGGCGAAAACAGCGCCAGAACTGGATCAACGCTTTACAACTGGCTTGGGTTACCAGTTGACCAATTCCCTTACGTTACAGGTTTCTATAGAATATCGGCATGAAAACTATCTCAACGGCGCCAGTAGACGTGTTTTTGGATACACTTCGGCAATTTTTAAGTTGTAGTTTTGAGTGCTTTCAAAAAATCTTCCCTCGGCATTTCACGGGCGCCCATACGTTCTAGGTGCGGGTTGTAAACCTGACAATCAATAAGATCATAGCCTTCTTTTTCAAGTTTTCGCGCAAGCGTTATGAGGGCAACCTTACTGGCATTGCTTACCCTACTGAACATACTCTCTCCACAAAAAATTTTATTTTCTTTCAGGTTAATACCATACAAACCGCCCACGAGTTCTCCTTCCTGCCACACCTCCACAGATTCTGCATAACCCAGTTCATGCAGTTTTACGTAAGCCGCGACCATTTCATTAGTAATCCACGTGCCGTTTTGCCCTTCTCTTGGAATGCGTTTACAATGTAACATGACTTCCAGAAATCGCGTATTGTAAGTAATCTCCCAGTTATCATCACGTAAAGTTTTGCGCATAGATTTAGTAACGCGCACCTCTTCTGGTCTCAGTACCATTCTAGGATCTGGCGACCACCATAAAATGGGTTCTCCGGCATTATACCACGGGAAAACCCCTTGTTTGTAGGCGTTAACGAGGCGTCGTGCCGAAAGGTCTGCACCCACAGCCAATAAACCTTCCGCATCGGCCAGCGAAGGATGGGGAAAAGGATCTGCTGTTCCTAAATATATGATAATGGGTGGATTAAGTTAAGATGAATGCTATACGGAATTCATTTCAAGTTCATTAGATTACACTTTAACCTATTAAAAGCCCTTTTGCTCACGCAAAAAAGGCTTTTAATAGGTTAGGATTCACCTGTAAATTTGTTTAGAAAGGAAGATCATCGTGATCCTCATCCTCAAAATCTGATGCAGGTTCAAACTGATCTGCCGGAGGTGCGGGCGGTACATTTCCTGAAGGAGCATTTGATTGTAAGTTCTCTATTCTCCAGCCTTGTAGGCTATTAAAATATTTAGTTTCCCCCTGTGGGTTCGTCCACTCCCGGCCGCGCAGATTAATACTTATTTTCACATCCTGTCCTACGTTGAAGTTATTCAGCAGGTCTGTTTTATCCTGTACAAACTCTACCATGATGGTCTGTGGATATTGCTCTTCGGTAACTACAACAACTTCACGTTTTCTAAAACCGTTGTTACCAAAAGTTTGTACATCTCCTATTAATTTTACTTTTCCCTGTACTTCCATATCTTATTATTTAATGTATTATAATTCTGACCCGTCGGCCAAAAAGTGATTCTATTTTATAGTTTTTATGCTATTTTCCCTGATTTTTCCGCTAGCAAAAGTTTCCAGGCTTCATGGGGTTTTTCCTCGTGCAGCAATTCCTGGGCACGCCGGTGTATACGACCGGTATCGCCTGCTTCAGACAGTCTTCTCAAATCGATATTTTCGCTTAAAAATTGCTCTATTTCCTTTTTTTCTGGTAGGTTTTCCACATTGCCCAGTTTACCCAGATCATTTCCGGTTAAAATGGAACTTTTTCTAATGTGTTCGGGCATGGCATCTACACCCATACCTTGTTTGCGAAGAGGTTTGGGCACTTCAAACATGCCGAGGTTGGCACGGGTATACCAGTTGCCCCCCATACGCGCCACCTGATCTATTTTATGTTGATCAATCTTCCCTTCTTCATCTAGAATATTTTCATTGATGTGCATTTTTACGATCTCGCACATAATAAGGTTTCCAGCACCGCCTTCAGTGCCTAATTTATTTACTTCTAACACCTTACATTCCATTTGCACTGGGGCTTCTGCAACTCTAAACGGTTTAACGAGTAGGGAAGGTAATTTTGTGAGCCCGCTTTTCAAAAACTCGTCAACGCCCTCATCATACTCGGTGCTGCTTAAAGACATCTGTTGCACCATAGAATAATTTACAATATTGACCACCACTTCTCCAGTCGCTTCAATATTCTGTAGGGTATGCTTGGTTGTATTATCACGCAGTCGCCGTGCAGAAGAAAATATGAGTACCGGCGGGTTGGAACTAAAAACATTAAAAAAACTATACGGGGAAAGGTTGGGCCTACCTTGCTCATCTACGGTGCTCGCAAAGGCAATGGGCCTGGGCCCTACTGCGGCCACTAGATGGCCATATAATTCTTTTGTACTTACCGCTTTTGGGTCTATGGTGCGCATGTTTTATTCCAATTTTTACAAAGATAGGCATATGCCGTCGCACTTAAAACCGCATTACATACAATAATTGTAAAGGAATTGCTTTATATTTATTCAAAGTCAATCTCGCATGCGTATAAACATTGATCAGCGCTTTTCACGCTGGTTTATCATTTTTGCCGCTTTTGCCATAACCGGTCTGGTGCTATGGAATGTATCCCTGTTTTTTGACCAGTTGAAACAGGCCGAACGGGATAAAATGGAAATCTGGGCACGCGCCCTGCAAGGAATAAACGCGGCAGATTCTAACGCCTATTTCAACCTCTACAACCTTATTAACCTTAAAAATACCACGATCCCCATCATCATCACCGATGAAAATGAAAACCTGGACAATAGCATCAATATTCCAGAGGGGGTACTGGAAGATAACGCAGCATATCTCAACCTGCTGCACAGTATGGAAGCCGAAAACGAACCCATACGTATAGACATAGAAAACGGCGAGCTGCTTTATGCGTATTACGGGCATTCTCCCATTATTAACCAACTCAAATACTTCCCTATCGCGCTCATCATAGTCGTGGTTCTTTTTGTTTTGCTGATCTACTTTTTTTATGCGACTTCAAAAGCCTCGGAACAAAACTTTCTCTGGGCAGGTATGGCCAAGGAAACTGCCCACCAGATAGGCACACCCCTATCATCACTGGTGGGCTGGACCGAAATTTTAAAAGCCGAAAATGTAAATCCCGAGTATCTGAAAGAGATCAACAAAGACGTAGAACGTCTGAATATAATTACCGAGCGCTTTTCTAAAATAGGAAGTGTACCTGTACTTGTGAAAAAAGATATCATTACCGAAACCGAAGAAGCTTTTGATTACCTGGCCAAACGCAGTTCAAAACTGGTAACTTTTAAAAAAGACATGCCACAGGGGGTTCTGCTTGTTAAATTAAATCCCGAGCTTTTTGCATGGACCGTAGAGAACATCGTCAAAAACGCCATAGACGCCATGCGCGGTAAAGGCGAGCTTACACTGGTACTTACCCGTGATGTACGCTACGCGAAAATACGTATCAGTGATACCGGTAAAGGCATCCCTAAAAACAAATTCAATAACGTGTTTAAACCTGGTTATACTACAAAAAAACGGGGCTGGGGACTGGGATTATCGCTCGCAAAACGTATCATTGAAGAATATCACGATGGGCAAATTAAGGTGCTGCACAGCGAAAAGGATAAAGGCACCACGTTTCAAATCGCTTTAAAATTAGCCGATGAATAAACTGAAAAATATTACCGAAAAAATACTCTCCAAAGTTCATTTTACCCTTAAGGAAGTCAGTTTTGACTATAAAAACCTGGATGGTGCCTGGGAGCATCAAAAACGCGAAGTCTTTGACCGCGGTCACGGCGCGGTAGTATTGCTTTATAACCAGCAGCAGCAAAGCGTGATTCTTACCGAGCAGTTCAGGATGCCTGTTTATATGCATAACAAAGAACACGCACTCATGCTTGAGGCCTGTGCCGGTATGCTGGATGATAATGACCCAAAAACGGCCATTGTTAAAGAAATAGAAGAAGAAACCGGTTACCGTTTATCAAAGGATGATGTGACTAAAATCTATGAGGCTTATTCCTCGCCGGGAGCGGTGACTGAAATTTTACATTATTTTACCGCCCCCTATACAAGTACACAAAAGGTTTCTTCCGGAGGCGGAGCGAAAGATGAGACTGAAAATATCCTTGTGCACGAGATGCCTTTCGCAAAAGCGTTACAACTTTTAACCAATGGTACTATAAAAGATGCCAAAACGATAGTACTTTTGCAATATGCGCAACTGCATATATTTTAAAGGATAAACGCCAAACAGAGGTTGAAAATTATGGCTGTTAATTATATTGAATACAAAAAAGCCGAACTGAGAAGCAATTGTCCGGAGTGCTTTTCTACAGATGGGCTTGTCATAATATTTGCTTACAGAAACGAGAAAAACAAGCTTTTTGAACGTTCTACCAGCGAGGTACAGAGCACTATGTACTGTACCAACTGCGATACCGTGATCTACCCGTCGCGATGGACAGATGATATAGAGCGCGTTTTTGCATATAATAAAAAACTGGCTCAGCCACCGGCTCCTTATTTTAAATTTAAACCACTCTCCCTTATACTTCTACTGGCAATTATAGCGGTAGGCATAACAGTAGCATTCTTGATTATGCGGTTCTAACTTCCCTCTTCAATAGCGGTCTTTATCTGCTCACCAAGTTTTTTCATTTCCTCATCGGGGACTTTTACTTTTGAGGTAAACCGCGCATCTTCCATTGTAGAAAGGGGGATCAAATGCACATGAACATGTGGCACCTCAAGACCTATAACAGAAAGTCCCACACGTTTACACGATACAGATTTTTCAAGGCCCAAGGCCACTTTTCTAGAAAAACGCATCAACGCAAGATACTCCTGTTCCTCCAGGTCAAAAATCTTATTTACTTCCTTTTTGGGAATGCAAAGCGTATGACCCTTTGCGTTTGGATTTACGTCAAGAATGGCGATGTGCTTATCGTCTTCATAAACAATAGTTGACGGGATTTCCCTATTGATAATTTTGGTAAAAATAGAGGCCATTTTTAAGGTTTTAAAGGTCATTTTAAGGTCAAAACAACCGGTTTTTTAAAGGTTTTACTTGCGGGTGATTTCCAGAACATCAAATTTCATTACACCTTTGGGCACTTCAATTTCAGCGACTTCGCCCACTTTTTTACCCAAAAGCCCTTTCCCTATGGGAGAATCTACAGAAATAAGTCCGTTTTTGAGATCAGCCTCACTCTGTGCGACGAGTTTGTATTTCATTACCATACCATTGGTCTGGTTCTTGATTTTTACGGTGGAATGTATTAGCGCTTTTGTGGTATCTAACTGCGATTCATCAATAAGTCTTGCGTTGGAAACGGTTTCTTCCATTTTAGAAATGCGCATCTCGAGCATCCCCTGCGCTTCTTTAGCGGCGTCATATTCGGCATTTTCACTCAGATCCCCCTTATCACGAGCGTCTGCGATGGCCTGTGAAGCCTTAGGGCGTTCTACATCTTTCAAATGATTGAGTTCGTCCCTTAATTTCTTCAGCCCTTCTTCGGTGTAGTACGATACTTTACTCATAACTTTATATTTTTTTGCACAATGTGCGTCTTTTATTTACGTTGAAATGCCATTAAGATTTTAACCATACCTTTGAGGCTTATAAACATAAAAAATCCCATTTTTGGACGGGATTTATTCATGCTAATATACGAATTTATTAGTTGCTGACCTTATTTTATTCTAATTTGACAATAAACAACGCTATCTATTTATGCGAAAAATAATCTTATTATTAGTAACGGTTATTAGTCTTAGTGCCTGCTCTAAAGATGATAATATAACCAACCGCAACCCAAACCTGATCAATATTGATTTTAGCATTACGCTGAACACAAACCTGCCGCAGTATAGCCAATTGCAGTTTGCCGGAAACGCGCGCTATGTCGCCAACGCCGGAAATCGTGGCGTTTTTGTAATCAATACTGGAACGGGCATACGCGCTTGGGAGGCCGCTGATCCCAATCACCCCATTAAGGATTGTTCTACCATGCAACTGAACATTCATTTGATTCCTATCTGGAAG
>DRGP01000038.1 GCA_011050015.1 Leeuwenhoekiella sp.
GAACCGTATAATCATCATAGGCAAAGTGGTTCTGCTCCAGCACAGACATACGTTTACTGGGCTCTAAACTTACATGGCCTGAAGTGGGGTCTTCCTTACCGGATAAAATTTTGAGAAAGGTAGATTTTCCCGCACCATTGGCCCCAATGATCCCATAGCAGTTGCCCTGATTAAAAGAAGTGTTTACCTCATCAAACAAAACACGCTTGCCAAATTGAACGGAAAGGTTAGAAACTGATAACATGTATAAATATGGATTTTAAAAGATTGGCAAAAGTATTGAAAATCGGACAAAACAGAAAAGATTAACTTTTAAAAATAAGCTTTTAACTAGGACTTAACAGCACTTCTATACCATGCGATTATATTTGAACTTTAAGGTATTTTACATCCTCAAATACTCTATGTTTTACCGGTTCTCGCTCTCTTTATTGTTAATTTCTATGCTCCTCAGTTGTACTGAGGTTTCAAAAAAAGCCCAACACGGAACTTGGTTTGGTGGTCAAATCATAAATCCCATAGGTAACTCGGTAATTTTACGCAAAGGTAATGCTATTATAGCTGAAGCAAAATTAAAGGCCAATAATCGTTTTTTACTAGAAATCCCTGATTTTAAACCGGGTCTTTACGAATTTCTGCACAAAGAAAGACAACTTGTTTATCTCACAGCAGGTGACAGCGTTATCTTGCGTGCAAATACGCTTGAGTTTGACGAAAGCCTTACTTTTTCTGGTTTTGGCGCTGCCAAAAATAATTTCATGATCGACCTTTTTTTGATGAATGAAAGGGAAAATGAACAAATGGCCCGGAATGCAGTTTATCATGAATCTCCCCAACTATTCGCGCATTATCTAGATTCCTTACAGGGAATAAGGAATAAGCGGTGGCAGACTTTTAAAAAAATGCAGGAAGCCCCAGATGATTTTACCAAAGTAGCCAAAGCTATAATTAATTATGATATCTATGCACGAAAGGAAGTGTACCCCCTTACCAATTTTGTGCCTTCAAAAATGCAGCTACTGGCTCAAATACCAGATGATTTTTATGCCTACCGCAGTACTATCTCTTTTGACGAAGAAGACTTATTGCCGCTATACTCGTACCAGCGCTTTCTTTTTAACTATTTCAACCAGGCTGCCTTTAGAGAGTATGGCAAACAAACACCCTACGATCCCCATTCTTTAATTCATAATTCAATTGAGTTAAAACTTATCGATTCTACTGTTTCTAATCATGCGATCAAGAGTTTTTTACTTACCCGTTGTATTCGCAATTACCTCTCAAACAGTAATGATGAAGAGGGCAATGAGCAGATATACGAACGGTACATGAAATTTATCCCTTCATCAACTGATAAAAAAGTCATTGAGGAACTATACAAAAGAAATCAAAATCTGGAGGCAGGTAAACGTGTGCCTCAGGAAAAAGTCGTAGATGCTGAATTGCATGAACATTCCCTAAGAGCGCTTATCACCAAACCCACCATTCTTTATTTCTGGTCTTCAGAAAATAGGGATCATATGATTAGGGCTCATAACAAAGCGCGAAAACTCAGAGAACGCTATCCACAATACAATATACTTGATCTTAATATAGATATAGATCGTGATGTGTGGTTGCAGACCTTAGAAAATAAAGGCTTTGAGAAGCAGTACTCGTATCAATTTAAAGATCAAATAGACGAGCTAAGAACGGATTTTTCAATCAATAATATTGTAAAAACCGTAGTGCTCGATAAAAATGGCTTGATCTTAAACGCCCACGCCAATATGTTTAGTTCACGTTTTGAAAGTGAACTGCTAGGCTATCTCAACAAAACTGATTAAACCGCAATGGAGGAGTTCTTCATTCCATTCCAACCCTATATAATCAAAACTTGGTCCAAGCCCGCCTATGTCGGCAGAAAGTCCCGCAAAGGATAAATCGGATATTATTTTTTCAAATCGAGACAATCCATTAAACCCTCCTGAGGGAATTAAATAGTAAAGCATCTATAAACTAAAAAAGAGCCGAAAACGGCTCTTTTTTTATCATTAGGTTCAATTCATTAAGACTCTTGACCTTTTTTATAATCTGCTAAAAACTTCTCAAGACCGATGTCTGTAAGTGGGTGTTTCAGTAAACCAGTTATAGTTTCAAGACCACCAGTCATTACATCTGCCCCTAATTTTGCGCAATCTATCACGTGCATTGTATGACGTATGGAAGCGGCTAGAATTTCGGTTTCGTATGCATAATTGTCAAAAATCATACGTATTTCTGCAATCAGGTTGAGACCATCTGTAGAAATGTCGTCTAACCTACCTATAAAAGGAGAAACATAATTAGCACCTGCTTTTGCCGCAAGCAACGCCTGCCCAGCAGAAAATATCAGCGTGCAATTTGTTCGAATTCCATTGTCGCTAAAGTATTTTAAGGCTTTTACACCATCTTTGATCATTGGTATTTTTACCACGATCTGATCATGAAGGGCGGCAAGCTCTTCACCTTCTTTTACCATACCGTCAAAATCAGTTGAAGTCACCTCGGCACTTACATCACCATCTACAATATCACATATTTTTTTGTAGTGGCCTAATATGTTGTCATGCCCAGAAATGCCTTCTTTGTGCATTAATGAAGGATTTGTGGTCACACCGTCCAGAACACCTAGCTCCTGGGCTTCCTTGATCTGATCGAGGTTTGCTGTATCTATGAAAAATTTCATGTGTTAGTATGTGTTTATTTGGTTGAAAATTTAGTATAGGTAAAAATAACGATTTGTAACGTAATTAGCTGAACCTGTAAGCTAATTCTATAATAAGAAAATCGCTTTCAGACTAAAAATTGTTAAAAAAATGTGAATTATAGCTTATAATGATTGAGCAACAAGCGCTCATAGACCTTACTGGGCAATATACCTTTGAGAAAAACAGAAAATTTCTGCATAAAAGCACCTACTTTATAATGTACTTTGGGATTTTCGGTATTCATGATCGCATGCACCGCCTGGGCCATGACTAAGGGGGATTGCCCATCATCCACATGCTCGTCCATCATGGCTACTGATTTACCGTAATTTTTGGAATAAGGCGATTGTTCTTTTAAGGGTACGTGATAACGGCCTGCCGCAATATTTGTTGCAAAATCTCCCGGGGCAACATTGGTAAGCTTGATATTGAAATCTTTGAGCTCCATACGAAGCGCTTCTGTGGTAAGTCCCAACGCTCCTTTTGTGGCTGAATAAGCACTGCGGAAGGGCAAGCCCATAAAACCCGCTATCGAAGTGACATTAATGATCATCCCACTCCCTTGCGCCCGCATACTGGGAAGTACTGCTTTGATTAAATTCAAGGGGCCAAAATAATTAGTCTCAAAAATGGATTTTAGTTCACTTTCCGGAATTTCTTCAAACGGGCCACTTATACCCTTACCTGCATTATTAATAAGAAAATCGATGCGTTTTTCACGCTGTAGAAGCCTTTTTAACGCATTTGAAACCGTTTCTGGCTGGGTAACGTCAAGCGTAAGAAAATGTACCCCATTTAATTGATCCTGTTTTGGGTTACGGCTGGTGCCATAAACGCGGTAGTCTTTTTGCGCCAAGTATTCTGCAATGGCTTTCCCTATCCCCGATGATGCTCCTGTGATAAGTACGACTGCCGGCATTTGTAAAGTTTTGAGTTAAGAGTTGTAGGTTTTATAATTAAAAACGACACTTTAGCGCACAAAAAATGGCAAGCTACCTACATCACACCGCTACGACCATCTACCCTTGCTGCGTTCCCGCCCTGGGGGATTCGACAGGAGCTGGTTGTGTAGGACTTGCCGGTGCAAATATAGAAAAAGATGATGTTATGCCCATATTTTTTAAACCGAATTTAAAGATTTATCTTGTCAAAAAAATCACAAGACCTCATGCGCTGTACTAAAATACTGGCCCTGTTTGTTTTAAGTCTTACGCTTTTTTCCTGCGGAAACGGAAAAGACTTAAACAAAAGATTCAAACTGATCCTTAACGCCGAAAATGCCACCTTAAAAACGGGGGAAACGCTTCAGATTTCACTTCAGCCGGATAAAAATTCGGTGCTCGATTCGGTGGTTTACCGTCTTGAGGGAAACCTCGTGGGGCGCAAAAACGATGTTTCTGCCATAGATGTGCAGGTAAACCCAAAGCAATTGGGGCGCAAAAAACTTACTGCAACCCTTTTCGCTGAAGGCAAAACAGATACTATAAGTAAATTTATTACCGTTCTTTCTGATAAATCACCACAACTTTATGGTTATGAAGTCATAAAAACCTATCCACATGATACCTCGTCCTACACACAGGGACTTGAATTTCATGACGGTACGCTTTATGAAAGCGCCGGTGAATACGGCAAAAGCGCTCTGCTGAAGGTAGATTATAAGACCGGCAATATTGAAAAAGAGATCAAACTGGCCGATAAATATTTCGCCGAAGGCCTGACCATTATTAACGACCGGCTTATCCAACTCACCTGGCAGGAGGACGAAGGTTTTATTTATGACCTGGACACTTTTGAAAAAGAAGGATCTTTCACCTACGGCGAAAGCAAGCAAGGATGGGGACTGTGCAATGACGGAAAAACCATCTATAAATCGGATGGGAGTACGAAAATTTGGCTTTTGGATCCACAAAACCTCACCGAAACCGGTCATATTGAGGTGGTGGACAATAAAGCCCTACGCTCTAAATACAATGAACTGGAATGGGTAAACGGCAAAATTTATGGCAATACGTATCAAAATGATGGCATAAGTGTTATCAACCCAGAAACAGGTGCCATAGAAGCGGTGATTGACCTCCGGCCGCTTAAAGAGCTTGTACAAGGGGGACTGGATAAAAACAACGAAGTGCTCAACGGAATTGCCTATAACCCAGATAGCAAGACCTTATTTGTCACCGGAAAACACTGGAATACCTTATTTGAAATAAAAGTGGTCAAAAAATAGCCAAAAACGGTCAAAATTGATCAAAAACAGGCAATTAATCTTAAGAATTACCCTTGAAATCAACGCGCTCCAACTTACTCACCTTGTCAGTTTTACTGCTTACGATCTTATCTTTAAGTTCGTGCAGGGATGATTTTGAAACTACACCAAGCACCGGCAACCTAGAATTTTCTAGAGACACGGTATTTCTGGATACCGTTTTTAGCAACATAGGCAGCAGCACATACAGCCTGAAGGTTTATAATAAAAGTAATTCTTTAATTAATATTCCAACCCTTGGGCTGGAACGGGGCGAGCAGTCGCAATATAGGCTCAACGTAGATGGCATGGGGGGAAAAACCTTCAACAATGTAGAGGTTTTACCGCGGGACAGTATTTTTATTTTCGTGGAAACAACACTTGATGCTAACGCCTTTCCAAGTGACAGCACGTCTTTTTTATATACAGACGCCATACGTTTTGATACGGGCCAGAATGAGCAACAGGTAGAGCTGGTCACTTTAGTTCAAGACGCCATTTTTTTATTTCCACAACGCAATAGTGAAGGGATTAAGGAAACCCTGAGCCTGGGAGAAAATACTGATGGGGAAGAACTGCTTATAGAAGGTTATTATCTGGATGACGATCAACTTACCTTTACCAATGAAAAACCCTATGTGATTTACGGCTATGCCGGTGTCCCGCCGGAACGGACGCTAAATATTGAAGCCGGTGCGCGCATTCATTTTCATGAAAACAGCGGCATTATTGTGGCCGGTAACGGAAGCTTACACGTAAACGGAAGCTTAAGCCAAGATACCCTGACCATGGAAAACGAAGTGATTTTTGAAGGCGATCGGTTAGAGCCTATTTACAGCGATGTACCCGGCCAATGGGGCACAATATGGCTTACCGCAGGCAGCAAGAATAATCTGATAAGCCATGCTACTATAAAAAATGCGACCATTGGTCTGCTGGTAGATGCCAATGCGGGAAATGGCAATCCTACATTAAACATAGACAACAGCCAGATTTACAACAGCTCAAACATAGGTTTGCTTGCTCAGACCGCTACAATTAACGGCGAAAACCTGGTCTTTAACAATTCTGGGATTTCATCGCTTAGCTTGTCCCTAGGTGGAAACTACACATTTAAACACGCCACCATAGCTAATTACTGGGAGCAGGGCTTCCGGCAGGCAGCCGCGCTGCAAATTGATAATTTTATCCCTACAGAAACGGGTGCGGTGGCGGCAGATCTTGTGCAGGCAAATTTCATCAATTGCATCATCGCGGGCAACCGCAGTGAGGAAATTGAGCTGCGTGCTCTGGAAGAAGCAGCCTTTAATTATAAATTTACCAATTGCCTGATTCGATTTGATGATCTCTTTGGCGATTTGACAGGCACTGACTTTTATGATTTTGAAGATAACACCAAGTATTCTTCAGTCCTGATAAATGAAGAACCCGGTTTTAAAGCACCAAAAAATAATGACCTGCGCATAGGTCAGGAATCTCCGGCAAATGGTAGCGCACTTCCCGCGGTTGCTGCCGAAGTTTCATTGGATATCCTGGGCACTCCCCGAACTATCGATCCTGATATGGGTGCTTATGAAAGCATACTTTTTGAGGAAGAAATGTAGCCTTTAAATGTTAAAACCGTAGTCTTAACCTGTCAGTTGGCGAATTTATTATGGTCTTCGGCTTAAAAATAATCAATTGTTAATTTACTTCATTCCAGTTGTTTAGATTTGGTTCATAATTAAGATCTATGACCCCCAAATTAGTCTTTACAGCATTCTTCATTGCATTTTTCAGTCTTTGCCAAGCCCAGGAAACCACCCATTTATTTGGTGATGTAACGGTTCAGCTAAAGAAAAAAGCACTGACTGCCAACTACAACCTTACTAATATCAAAGTAAATAGTGCCAAAATGTCCTTCATGTTGCATGAGGATTTTGACATTGAGCAAGTTTATTTAAACGGTGACCCCATCGCTTCCAGTAAAAACGGTAGGTTTTGTGAGAGCTGCAAGGTGCACACCATATGGATTGACCGAGCGCTTACCCCACAGGATACGGTAAAAATAGTTCTAGCAGGTAATCTTGAAAATTTTTCTGGAGAGGGAGTTAATTTTCGTGATCAATTGTTTCAGGCAGGGACAGCTTCTAAGTGGTATCCTGTGATCCTACCGGAAGCGGCTAAGCGAAGCGATGCCCCATTTTCTTCAAATGCCTACGCATATACTTATGATCTACAGATTAAGTGCGGTGATTGCAAAACAATAGGTATAGCGGCTACAACTGCCGATGATAACCATTTTCAGAGCGAAATACCAAGCTCAGATATTCGCCTGAACTTATCCACTCAAAAACTGGATCAGCAAGTCAGTGCACAGGATTCTCAAACAGCAGATTCCAGAATCTCAACCTCAAAAACTAAATAGATCAGCAGATCAATTTACTTGGCCTTTAATTATAGTATATTTTCCACATTCACTAACCTATTTCAGCCATTGCTTTGAAGCAGGAGGAAACAGAAAATCTATTTATCTATGGTACGCTCGCTTTTAAAGAGGTTCAGCGAAGCTTATTTAAACGTCTTGTCCCTACCGAAGAAGATTCCCTTAAAAACTACAGTAAAGACCATATTCGGCTTCCTGATATTCCCGAAGGGAGCATTTATCCTATTTTAAAATTTACCGGTAATCCTGAAGATGAAGTTAAAGGGCACGTACTGAAAATCACGCGCCATGAACTTACTTTCACCGATGCATATGAAGGTGAATCTTATCTGCGTAAGCAAGTGAATCTGAAGTCTGGCCTTGAGGCTTGGTGTTACGTCGCTCCTTAGTTTTCCCCATTTTCAAATGAAATTGTACGCTACTCATTTTACGAGAAAAAGTACTTAAAATCGGCATTTTCAATAGAAAAACGGTAAAAACCCCTTTAAAATGGGTACCCTATCGCAAAATTAAATACCGGTTTATCCAGGTTAAAATCCCAGCGCTGGCCAGCATCCAGCTTAGGATCGTGTACGGGAGCGGCGAGGTCAAAACGAATCACAAAACTCTGTATATCCACACGCACGCCGGCCCCCACTCCAATTCCCAATTCATTGATCCAATCACTGCTAAACTTACCACCTTTTAGACCATTGTCACTGGTATTCCACACATTTCCCGCATCGCCGAATAAAGCACCTTTTACAATCCCAAAAATGGGAAAACGATACTCAATATTAGCCTCTAAGCGAAGGTTACCGGTCTGGTCAAAGAAGGATGATGTAGTGGCCTCTTCATCTGGTTTATAAATCCCGGGACCCAAAGAACGGATCTGAAACGCACGGACACTATACGGACCTCCAGAAAAATATTGCTTGGTATAGGGCAACACATCAGAGTTTCCATAAGGCAGACCGATACCGGCAAAAATGCGGGTGGCGATTTTCTGATCTTTTCCAAAGTTAAAATGGTATCTAAAATCCCCATCTATTTTTGCATACTGGGCAAACTCAAGTCCGATAAACTTTTTGGGTTCCGCTGCATCGCTGCCACTGATGAGACTAATACTGTTACCCGCTGTATCAAAATTAATGTTTGCATAAAACTGATTTGTTTTTTCGGTGTCTATCATACCGTTATAGGTAAAAGCGTAGGTAAGACCAGAGATAAATTGTTGCTCAAAACTAGTCGCCAGAAATTCGTTGTTATCTAAAATATCCTGAAATTCTGGTGTTTTCTTGGCCAGATTCACATAATTGACTGAAAGGGGATTGAGCTCATGAGAAACGTACTTATTGGCCTGCCAGATATAACCAAAAGTCGCAGTACCCGAAAGCAAAGTATACAGGCCAGTCCTGTTCAAATAATCTACACCCAGGCTGACTTTGGTCTTGGGAATGCTATACTTAAACCAGTTTTTATCAATTTTTATGGGAAACAACAACCGTGGAAAAATAAGATCTGCATTGAGCCCCAGCAACAATGTGCTTTTACCGGCGGTGGCATTTGCTCCGCCACCAGTCTGGATCTCGTAACCCGCTTTGGCAGAAAGGTTAAGTGTTTCTCCACCGTTAAATATGTTTCGGTTTGTAAAAGTTCCCTGCAAGGTGGGACCGGCAAAACCATTAGATTTTGTAACGCCCTGCAATTCCGCGCGCAGTGCGTATTTATTGAGCGGTGCCAGATAAATATTGGCCTCCAGCTGCCCCAGACTATCGGTTGCATCGGTGTCCAGTTCCTTATATTGTATGTTGATGAATTTATAAATACCGATAGAACCCAGTCTCCTACTCGTATTCTTTGAGGTTTCAGGATCATAAAACTGGCCTTCTTCGATCAATACAAAGGGATCTAGACGTTTCGGCTTAAAAAAAGTATCGTCCTGAAAGAAATTCTTTTCTGCAAATCGATCTGGTGGCGCATGAGTAGAATCTTCCACACCCGCATAATGTGGATACACATTTACATTGGAGATTTTATAGGGTATAACAGATTTTGTGGGAACGTCTTTTTTAAGTTTTACGTACATATCCAGTTTACGCGTCTCATACTGGTTAGTATCTGCCTCAAATATTAAAAAACCAGGATTAAAATTATAATACCCTTTATTTTTTAATTGATTATCGATGCGGTTGCGTTCGGCTTTAAAGGCATTCAGGTTAAAGCGCATTCCTTTTTTTAAGATCGCTTCATCTAGCCCTGTTTTAATATCACTGTAAACCAGCAAACTATCTGAGTCCAGTTGATAACTGCTAATTTCGTAAGGATTCGCGATTTTCACACTGTAGGTCACCCTGCCGGTTTTATCCTCTTGATTTTCCGTTGTTGAAGAGGTCACGTTGCTGTAGAAAAAACCATTGTTCTCTAAGCGGTTAAGCAACAGTTTTTCCATTTCAAGAGTTTGCACATCTGAAAGGTACACCGGCTCCTCCCCTATTTTTTTATTGAGAAATTTATTGATAAAACCGGGTTTTTCACGTTGCGCTTTGTAATAATAATAAAGCCCTGGGCGCATACCGAGCACTTTGCCATTAGGCGCTGGGCGCAATACCCCTTTTAGCTGACCTTCAAGCCCTGATTGATTTACAATTACGGTGTCTGAAGTAACATCCAGTTCGGCTCCTTCATACAGAAGCTTGTCCTCAGGGATAAATTTATCTACACTACAGCTCTGTAGCATTCCGCCTAGGGCAAAAAAAAGAACTAAAAAACACCTTAAAAAGGCCGATTTTAGCTTAAAATGAAGCGTTTTATTAGTTTTCATCCTTGGTTTTTTCCTCCATAGTTTCTTCTTCAGTTTGATTGGAACTGAACATATTTTGCCAAAATTCATCAAATTTGTCGAATTCCCGTGTAAAAATGAGTGAAATACCGCTAATGATCAGCTGGCCATCTATTACATTTTCAAACTCATTGCGCCGGAAACCCTTGACACGAAAACGGCCATCTTCGGTAAGCAGATATTCCAGGCTTACGTTTCCTATCACCGGGCTAGGGCCTTCATTTGCAGATGGACTTCCCTGCAAATCCACCTCACTGCCCACGCTCACGATAAGACGGTCATCGAGCAATTTTTTCTGTGCGGCAACGTCCAGTGTTGTTCTATCCTGCCCTCCGCCTTCTCCCTGATAATCCGTGTAGCTATCCAGCCCAAAATTGAGTTGCACACCACTATTGCCCAGTAATTTATCTGAAAAGGTATTCAACTGATCAGAAATCGCATCGTTAATATTATCGCGCGCAATACTTGCCGTACCTCCACTGGAACCATCACTGCCCGAATCTGGAAAAAATTTATTGAGTACCAAAAGCGAGAAAACCTGTTTATTAAGCTCATTTTCCTGCTGGTTGAGTTGCTGAACACGGGCGTAAACCTGCCCACCAACGGCACCCTGTTCTTCTTTGGGCATATCCAGGTTAAAACTGATCACCGGCTGCATTAGCTCACCATCAACATTAAGGTAAACCAAAAAATCCAGTTGTTGCCTGTACTTACTATCCTTTTCGGGCATAAGTCCAGAAGCAGCGGTTTCTAGATCATAGTAGGCGCTTACGTCTAAGGAAGCGTTGAAGGGATCACCAGACCATACCACCTGACTGCCCTGCGCAAGTTCAAAACGTCTTTTCACCAAATTATACAGGCTCATTTCATAATGCCCCTTGTCAATTTCATAAATTCCGGTCAAGGTCATTCGACCATTGGGGTTCATGGTAAAATCAAGATCGGCATCACCCTGTACCTGAAAATTATCACCGGTTTCTTCATCGATCACAATATTAAAAACAGCCGCTTTATTAACCTTCAAGCGCGCTGTTACATCAATACCTGCTAACGTGTACGACTGTTCTTCGGTCTGAGTAAGTATGGCGTCTGGATTTTCTTTGTTTACAAAAATTACCACGCCATCCATAGATTCAATCTGGGCCTGGGAAGCTGGCAGAACATACGTAACATTAGTATCTTCACCTACCGTCAGATCAAGATCTACTTTTGGTACATTGAGGTTTCCGGTAAGGCTTGCATCTGCGTCAAAACTCAAATCGCCATAAACAAGGTCAAAATCATCCTTTGTAGAATTGAGCACATGAAAATCCTTTGTCTTAAAATCAAGATCAAACGTGGGCACCAGCAAATCTTCAGTACCTACTGTTCCGTTTACGGTAAAGTCATTTTGTTGTGGATCCTGGATTTTAAAATCATCAAAATAAACCCCTGCATTATCCAGTTTTATGGTTTCCTGCGCGAGGAGAAAAAGGGTATTTAATTTAGAAACCTTAAATGCTGCATCATTGAATGTGATATTTCCATCATAAACAGGGTCTGCCGTGGTTCCGGTCACTTGGATATTACCGGCCAGACTACCTTCGGCTTCTTCCAGTTCGCCAAAGGAAAAGGCCTCAAGGGTTTTCATTTTGACCTCATTGAGATCCAAGTTGAGATCAAGCTGGGCTGCTTCAGGATTTGCTACATACGAGCCCGTGAGATCAAGATCTGCCGCTCCCCCTTTTATTCCCATATCAAACTTGTAGTCACTGCCATTTTCCGAATTGGCATTAAGCGCCAGTGTACCCATATCAACGTCAATGAGCTTAAAATCATTTATCTTAAGATCTGCCAGTAATCCTGGACTATTAGCAGGATCTTCCAAGATAAAGTTTCCATTGAGCGAACCGTTTGCCAGGTTTTCATCGGGATTGAGGTAACTTAAAAAAGTAGCCAACTTAAAATTCTTAAAATCGATCCCTATATGATCTGCCTCGATACCGGGCATGGTATTGCTGATCTGTAATTGCTGATCATTACGGCTGAGGGTGAAATCTTCAAAATGTGTAAGATTTTCGGCTAAAATGATCTTATTATTAGGATTGATCGTCCATGGATTTCTGTTCAAAATAAGTTCCGAAGGATCTACACTTATTTGGAGATTTTCGTTTACTCTGGCTATTTTTGAAAGGATATGCACCAGTTTTTCCTCATTATCATAAGAGGTAAAATCCAGGTTGAGCTGCTTATTGGCGACCTGACCATTCAGAATGGTCGTTTTTATCGCTATGGGTCCCGCCTTTAATTCCCGAAGACCAAAATCAAAACGCAACGCCTCTTCATTTGAATCCAGGTTAAAAGCCAAGCTATCTAATGTATTGCCGGCATAATTGATAAATGGCGCACTTATACTCGCGGTAAGTTTGCGCTGGCGCTCATCAAAATCTGCACTTATCTTTACCGTATCAAGTTCCTGAAGATCTGCGACAAGAACCTCTTTGAGTACAGGAGCCTGATTTATTGAACCCCTGATCTTTAATTTTACCGGCTGGGTAAGGGTATCTGTTCGGGGGCTATCTGTAAGATAAGTATTAATATGACGTTGCAGGGCGGTGGTGAAAGTTGCGGGATCTGTGTTTGATTCCAGGTGCAGATCAAGCATACGATTTGTGACATCTACAGATGTAGTATCTTTTCGTATAAATGCTTTGAGGTTGAGATCACCAAAAAGGTAGGATTTATTATCATAGACGGCAACTCCTTCTGTAATCTGCGAATCGAGTGTAAAAGCTTCTGCGTCCCCTTTAAAATCGGCATTGAGTTTTAGGGCGCTTTTTACGTTCCGAGAGGTCAAACTAAGTGCTTGTAGGTCGGCTCCTTTTACATCTAAGTTTACATTGGCATTAACGCTTGCGGTATCCAAAACCACATGGGTATTTAGAGCGGCATCCAGATTTTCATCTTTATAAGTAGATTTTATGTCACCTTCTCCGTTTTTTAAGGTTCCGTTTATCTGTAGATCTTTAATAGCGTAATCATTAAATGCCATACTTTCTACAGTGGCATCAAGTTGCGCATCTAGCGTGCTTAGGTCGCTGCCGCTACCTTTTGCAGCTATTTTTAAACTGAGCGCGCCCAGTTGCTCGTTTTTTAAAATTTGCCCCAGTTGGAGCGAGTCTACATGCACTTCACCGTCAAAAGCAATGGCATTGCCAAAGTTGGCATTGCCATCCAGCCCAATATTTCCAGAACTGGTCGTCAAATTGACCAGCGCATCAACCTGTTCTGTTGTACCCGCGACATCGGCCGCAAGCTGAACGTTCTGTGGAACGGAAACACCCAAAGAATCCTCATTAATGAATCGTAAAAGGTCATTTTTGGCCATTTTTACCCGGATTTTAGGGAAATCATAGCGTAATTTTTCAGGATTTGTAGTGTTATAAATCGTCCCGTTTGCAGAAATGGATGTAGTATTTCCCCAATGGAGCTGAAAAGTGGGGATTTTTAGGCTTGCCAATTTGCCGGAAGCTTGCAAGTTCCCCGTTATGGGACGTTTGGCCAAAGCCCTTAAATATTCATTTTTACGTAAATCTGGCTGAAAGTCAAAAGCGGTGCTTACGTCTAAATTTAATTGATCTATCGCAAGCGAAAGCGATCCCGTTTCGGGCTGCTCAATAAACTGGCTCAGGGCGTCAAATTGCAATGCCAGTTTACCCCTTAACGTATTCTGTCCCAATAGCAATTGAAGATTATTTACATCAATTTGCTGATCGCTGGCGCTTAAATCAAAGCCCAACTGATCAAGCTGAATCCCGGATGCTTCGGAAAAGGCAAATTTTTCGAGATTTAAGGAAGCTTTTTGTTCCGCGTAAGCGATATCCTGAGCCTGAAGCATGAAATTTGAGATCTGGATTGCGTCTGCATTAAAACTATTTTTTGCAGGCCTGGCACCATTTACAAAATAAGCAATCTCATTGCCTTCAAAATCAATATTGTCTATTTGAATGTCAAAATCTGGCCAAGAAAAGGCGGTTTTTGTGGTATCTGAAGGAGTTTTTATTAAGGTATCAGCAGGATTTACGGTGCGTTCTATCCTAAAATTGGAATTTTTTAGTGCGATGGCATCCACTTCTATCTGATTTTCAGCCAGGTTTGCGGTAGGTAGTTCAAGCTTAAACGCATTGATCAGCACATCAGCCAGCATACCGTCTGGCACAGATTCATAGTTTACACCTACGTTGCTCAGTTCCAGATCATTTATAGAAATACTGGGTAATGGAGCATCAGAAGGTGGTGTTTCTGGCTGGGCTTTAGATAGCGTATAGGTAGCTTTCGTATTTTCCAGACGCGCATAGCCGATGGCAAAACGCATACCAGCAAGATCTGTTTCTTCCATATTCAGGGCAAGACTGCCTAAATCTAAGTCGGCTTGCATACCGGTCACAGCATCCTTATAATCTAATTTTATATCCACAAGATCAAAACTGCCCAGGGTGAGGTCAACACTAGAAGTATCTGCCGGCTTTGTAGTTGTGGTATCTTCCGCGGCAAAAGTATCTATTAAAAATTGGTAGTTAAATCCTGCAAGGGAATCCGTTCTATATACGTGGGCGCGAACCCCGGACCACTCCAAATCATCAACGCCTATTCCCCCGCCGGTCACAATAGGCCAGATAGGTACATCGGCCTGCAAATGCTTAGAATATAACAGAGTATCCCCCTTTTTGTCTTCCAGATAAAGCCCATTTAACAAAATATCCCCTGAAAAAGTGATATACAGTTTTTCTACCTGCACCTCAGTTTTTGTTTTGTCAGAAACATAAGAAACGACTTTGCTGGTTATAATGCCCTGCCCCCATGGACTGCGCACAAAAAGTACCAGCAGGAGTATCAAAATAAAAATAACCCCCAGCGTCTTACCGACGATTTTGGCTATTTTAATAAGACGTTTTTTATTTTTATTCAATGTTCACGGTTATATTAATCATAAACCCTCAGCAATACCATTTAGAATAATATGACGGCATAAATCTGGGCTAAAATAAAACTAATAACGGCCATGCTATTGCCAGGAGTACTAAAATGCTGTTATATTTTTCAATACTTGGCGTTAAATAATTGCTCTCCATTCTAATGTAGGTTAAATTTCTAAAAAAATAGAATTATGGCAAGCGAAAAAAAGAATACCCACGAAAACCAAAAATACGATCCAAACCTTACTAAGGAAGAAAAAAAAATGCTGGATCAAGAAAATGTACATAAAGATGGCGGTGTAGATGAGCAATTACGAGATAGGAAAAAAGATGTAGACTTTGCAGGTAGTGATCTTGACGTTCCCGGAAGACAAAGTGCTAAAAAAAGAAATGGCAACGGTCTCAATGACGAGGAAAATAAGGTGCATAGTCAAGGAGGGTCAAGCAAAAATAATCTGGAAGAACAGGACGGGAAAATTTAGAACTTCACCATTATAACTTAAAAAGCGACATAATTTGTCGCTTTTTTTTTGCTTATATACCAGATTTTCATGCGCTACTCTTCTTTTACGATGACCAGATTAGCTTTTACACCAGTGAGTAAATTCCATTCATTTGAAGAAATGACAGCACCGGTGTCGTCATAAATTACAAATTGAGCCGTATTAGGACCTGACGTTCCCTGATTGAGTGCCTTAAAGGAGATTTTATTAAAACCGGGTTTTAGGTCGAGATTAAAGCCTCTAAAAGTACCGCCCAAAACGATCAATGACTGCACCACCTCGTCATTAACCAGCACACTTACCTTATCACCATCCACGTAGGAAAAATCACGGCATACAATTTTTACAAATTTTGAACCGCTTCTATAGGTGCCCAGATCCTGATCGTCCTGATGGCCAGGCTGGTTATCTGCTTGTACCCCCTGCTGCCGTCTGTTCATTGCACCGGTGTAGCGCGCACCATTATCTGCAAATTGCTCCCGTTTTTGCATATAGAAATCTTGGTCATCCAACGGATTTCGCAATACAGGTGCAGCTTTTGGCAAGGCTGGAAATTCATCTGAAAGAGGCATTTTTAAATCATTTTTCAAGGTTTTTTCAGGATTGTTGGCCTTTGCGGTATCCTTGATAGCAGGTATTTTAAAAGTCCCCCCATTATTATCAATCTGTGCCATAGCAGAGCTCCCTGCCAAGAGGCAAAACAGCAGCGGCAAGAATGCGCCAAAGACTTTTTTAAAAGATAATACGATCATATGCACTTTACTAA
>DRGP01000039.1 GCA_011050015.1 Leeuwenhoekiella sp.
CAGAAGAAGAATGCACTCCACCTTGGGGTATAAAACTATAGAGGAATTTGAAATAGAAATGTATAATCAAAATGTAGCAGCATGACCCTTATCTAATTGTCCACTTTTTTGTTGCAAGTCCATACCAGTGCTTGTCCACTGGTGGGACGGTACCGTCCCATTCGTGTACTTCTTCCGGATCGGTATCGCCTAGAAGAAGTACGGAAGTGGTACAACTCCTGTACCAGCTGCGGGACGGTTAAATGGTGTCAAATGATGCCATTTGGAAATCCCTTAAAAATTAGACTTTATAGTCATTTTTTTCTAAAAAAGCATGTTCGTTATACTGGGTTTTTCCTCAAATAAATCCATTTCTATTTGTTTCGGGTAAAATTGATAAGGAGCTCGTCAGGAGTACTATAAGGTGTTCTGTTTTACATTTATTCTTAGAACTCAGAAAAATTTAAAATACTGTTTAAAGTGGTAGATTTGGGACTTGGTGCATGAGAGCGACTAGTTTGTCGACTTCATATTTATTCTAAGAAAAATGATACCAACTTTTGAAAGACTCAATGGGATGAACATTCATTGGGATAAAGTTCAAATAAACCACCGTTTAAATACTCAAAATCCCATTTCTGCTCAATTTTGATAAAGCTCAATTATAGGTAGGTTTAGTTAAACCCTGAAATCGGAGGCAATCTTTCAATAATGAAAACAATGGATCTCTAAAAGAAAAGCGGAGAACATCAATGCAAAAAGGGGCAACATGTCTTGAGTGGCCTGTGCCCGTAAAAAAGCATATGCCCGTTTCATTTGCGTCTTGACGGTATTGACAGATATCTCCCTATCTTGCGCGATTTCCGAATAACTTTGCCCATGTACCACGAAAGATATAAAAATATCCTTCCTGCTTTTGGGAAGTTTATTCAGCAGCTCATTCAATTTTTGATATTTGCCGGGTTCATCCAAATCTTTTTGCTCTTGATGATTCCTAACATTCAAATCTTGCAATTGCAAATTTTCCTTTTTCGTTTTCTCCAACGAAAGTAGGCTCAGGTTCTTGACCGCCCTAACCGCGTAGGCCTTGAATGAAACTGTCAGGTTTATAAGACCCCTCCTTTGCCAATAGTATATGAAAAAATCCTGTGCGATATCCTTGGCGGCATCACGGTCCTTTACAATTCCAAAAGAGACCAAACATAACAAGGTATAGTGCTCCTTGAAAAGCAGTTCCATCTTCTGTGCATCCTTTTCTATTTTTTTTTCTTCAAAGGTTTTCCTTCTTCTATTTATGGACATATGATAGGGATTGGCTGGGAAATTTCATTGTTAAAGAAATTCATTTATACTCAGTTTAGATCCTTCAAAGCTTAAAATTATCAATCTTTTTTCAAAAAAGATGATTTCTTTGTCACCCCAAATTAAGATTTTTATAACATATAAGAAAGGAATCTTTATAAATGTCAAATAAACAACAGTTAAGGTCAGCTTTGGAGGACACCAATATTTCGGGTAGTATAAATGCCCGTTCCCTCAAAAAACTGACCGTTGAAGAGCAACAGTTGATCCATGACCTCCATAATGAAGGTCTGGTCAATGAGGCCATAAAATTTATTGACAGCTTGGATACAGATCAGGAATGGCAACTGATAAAGAAAAAATTAAACCCTTCCAAAAAACAGGAAAAACCCCTATGGAAATCCGTTCTTAGGTATGCCGCGATCTTTATTGGTCTTCTTACAACAGCTTATTTCGTAGAAATAGGGTTCAATACAGAGAGCGGAACTCAGATCACGGAAGGATCGATCAAATTGAAAATAGGAAGGGATGCCGTAAAGGTTATTCGCCAAGGGGAAAGTCGTCAACTTGTCTCCGTTTCGGGTAAGATGGTAGGGGAGCAGGTGGGTGACAGGATCCATTATGATCCCAATGCCGAAATTGATGAATTAATATACAATGAACTGGAGATCCCCTATGGGAGAGTATTTGAAGTTGAACTATCTGATGGTACCCTGGTACATTTAAATTCCGGAACCAAAATGCGGTATCCGGTAAAATTTTTAAAAGGGCAAAAAAGGGAGGTTTATCTTGAGGGGGAGGCGTATTTCAAGGTATCGAAAGACAGGGAACACCCCTTTATCGTAAATGCGGGCGATGTGGCGGTAGAAGTCTTGGGAACGGAGTTCAATATTTCTTCATATAAAGAAGATAACGATGTCAAAACAGTGTTGGTCGAGGGTTCCGTAAGCATGTCCAATTCCGTTGTGCCCGAGGAAAAAGTGGTGCTGAAGCCTGGATATAAAGGAACTTGGAACAAAACGGCTCATACAACGGAAACCGGAGAAGTGGATGTCGATCTTTATACAGGTTGGACAAGGGGAGAGCTGATCTTCAGGAATTCCACCTTTGAGAACATGGCAAAAAAATTGGAACGAAGATATAACGTAACCATTCAGAACAATAATTTGCTATTGAAAGATAAAATATTAAATGCACGTTTTAACGTGGATATTGAGAATATAGAGGATGTACTGAAATCCATAAATGAAATCCAGCCATTTAATTACAAAGTAACCGGCAAAAAAATAGTGATCAGTTAAAAACCAGTCTTAAAAAATCAAGGCCTATGACATAAGCTTACAAATAAAAAAACCGGGAAAGGGTCTCAAGCATTTCCCAGTTTAGTAGTGCGAATTAAATACTCTTTAAAAACATTTAATCATTTCAAAATTATGAAAAAAAAGCCTAATAATAGATTAGTGCTCAGACAGGGCCTTAAGATAGATTTGAAAATGAAACTTACCACTCTTCTTCTCATAGTTTCATTATTTCCGGTTCAAGCAAATACAAAATCGGAAATAAGCTTAGACCTCGATAATGCAAGTATCGAGCAAGTTTTCAATAAGATAGAAGAGGTTTCCGAGTTCCGATTTTTGTACGAATCCGGCTCGATAGATCTTGATCGCAAATTATCCGTAAAGATCAATAAGAAACCAATATCCGATGTTCTGTCCATACTATTTAAAGGAACGGCCGTGGACTGTAAAATTCAGGGGCGTCAAATTATTCTTACAATGGGAGGCCTTGGGATACTATTACCAAAGACAAGCGGTCCTCATACCATTACAAATAAAAAAATAGCGATACAGCAGCAAGAGATAACCGGAACTGTTACGGATGCCAATGGGACTCCTTTGCCCGGTGCGAATATTCTTGAAAAAGGAACTAAAAATGGTGTCACTACTGATTTTGACGGCCAATTTTTGTTGAGCATCGCCGAAAAAAACGTGACTTTGGTAGTGTCCTATGTCGGGTTTGCGACAAAGGAGGTGGATGTAAACGGGCAAAGTACTATCAGTGTTTCCTTAGAAGAAAGTGCCGCGGGATTGGACGAGGTTATTATTATAGGCTATGGGACACAGAAAAAAAGCGATTTGACCGGATCGGTATCTTCTATCAAATCCGAAAAGTTATTAGATAGACCCAGCGTAAATATTGGTCAGGCATTATCGGGAAAATTGGCCGGGGTTGAAATCTTTTCAAATTCAGGCCGCCCCGACGGAAAGGTTTCGGTGCGGATTCGTGGTAATAACTCCATATCTGCATCGAATGAGCCTCTATATGTTGTAGATGGAATCATTGGTGTATCCAACATAGGTTTGATTAATCCAAATAATATTGAATCCCTTGAGGTCTTAAAGGATGCTTCGGCAACTGCTATTTATGGCTCTAGAGGAGCGAATGGCGTAGTACTAGTTACCACCAAAAGAGGCACCAAGACAGGTGAAAGCACGATTGCTTATGATGGCTGGACTTCAATAGGAGTCTTAAGTAAAAATCAAAATATTGAATTTCTCAACTCCAATGAATGGTGGCAGGTCTATAACACGGGTTTTGATAATATCGAGAAGTATGACCCATCCGGATTTGCAATCGGCAAATACAAGAGGGCACAGCCAGAAGATTTGCCAAGGCTGTTCGATGCTAATGGCAATCCCATCTATGATACGGATTGGGAAGAAGAAACCTATAGGACCGCCATATCATATAATCACCAATTTAGCATAAGGGGGGGGAATGAAAAGACCTCTTATAGTTTAAATCTCAATTATCTTAATCAGCAAGCATTAATGGTCAACAATTACTTAAAGAGATACAGTGGCCAGGTAACTGTCGACTCTGACGTAAGAAGTTGGCTAAAAGCAGGGGTGACCGTTTCTTATAACTATGGCAAGGCAAACGATCTTTATAGCAACTATTCAATCAAACGTTTACAACAGGAGGCGCTTCCACTAATACCGGTCAAGTATCCCGATGGTACATGGGGAAGTAACAGGGATTTTCCAGGTGCAGTACAGGATACACCATCTCGATATCTTGAGGAAATGGTGAATGAGACCAATAATTCCCAACTATTGGCAAACCTCTACTTTGATTTTAAAATTACTGATGATTTGGGGTTCAAATCCACGTTTTCCGTTGATAATACTAATGAAAAGAATAATTATTACGTTGGCCGAAATTTAATACAGTTCGGAGGTCAAACCAATAATGGAATTGCCCGAATCAATACCGAGAAACAGATCTATTGGCAGAATGAAAATTTCTTTAATTATAAAAAAGAATTTAACGAAAGTCACAATCTAGACCTGTTATTAGGATTAAGTTGGCAGCAGAGATATGCGGAACTTTTAGGGGCCGAACACCATGATTTTATAGATGATTTTTATCAATGGCACAATTTAGGGGTAGGTACCATCGTACAACCTTCATCCTCCAGTGACTGGAAAGGGTCGTTAAACTCATATTTTGCACGTGCTAATTATAACTTTAAGAATAGATATCTATTTACGGCGACTGGTCGATATGACGGCTCATCGAGGTTCGGACAAAACAATAAGTTTGCATTTTTCCCATCTGTTGCATTTGCGTGGAGAGTCTCTCAAGAAAACTTCCTTAAAAACAGTCAAGTCATTAGTAACCTAAAACTAAGAACAAGTTGGGGCAAGACTGGTAATCAAGAGATCCCTAATTATGCATATTCACAAAATTTAGGTTCAGACAACGTAATATTCGCTGATGAATTTTCTTCCGCTCTTTTCACGAGCAATTTCGGGAATAAGGATTTAAAATGGGAAACCACTTCTCAATATGATGTTGGATTAGATTTGAGCGTTTTTAAACAGCGCATTGACTTGAGCCTTGATTACTATAACAAAACAACGGATGATCTTTTGCTGAACACACCCCTCCCTAGCACATCTGGATTAACCTCAGTTTTTAAGAATATTGGATCAATTAAAAATAAAGGGTTTGAAGCCTCGTTGGAGTCCTTTAATATTAGCTCGGATAAGTTCACTTGGTCAACGAAATTGGTATTTACGACCAATAAGAATAAAATACTGAAGTTGGGAACTAATGATGAGGATATATTCACAACCAGACATGCACAAGGGTTTATGAAAATTTTAAGGGTTGGTGAACCCGTCGGATCGTTTTGGGGCCTTACACGGATTGGAACTTGGAATACGAATGAGGCTGAAGAAGCGGCAACATATAATAGACTCCCGGGAGACCTAAAATATGCCGATATAAATAACGATGGTGAAATTGATGCGAATGACAATAGCATAATAGGACGTGATTCTCCCGATTGGACTATGGGAATTTCTAATACATGGACCTATAAGAACTTTGATTTGTTAGTCGATTTTAGGATCGTTGAGGGTATTGATGTGATGAATGCAGGTACCCACAACAGAGAAGATCGGTCGGGCGTTGCCGGGGCATCGAAAACACTATTGAATGCTTGGACACCTTCAAATCAGGACACCATGATCGCACAATTGCGTTATATGAGAACTTATTATGATTCTTTTCCAGATACAAGATGGTTGCAGGATGCTTCTTTTATAAGATTACAGAATTTATCATTGGGGTATACTTTTCCCGCTTCATCATTGGAAAAATGGGGACTGGGTAAGTTAAGAATGTACGTTAGTGGACAAAATCTCCTGTTGATTACCGACTACCGTGGATATGACCCAGAGATAAGTACGTTCGAGGAATCTTTTGGTCAGGGAATCGATGATTTTGGAGAACCGAGATCTCAAACGTATACCTTCGGTTTAAATATTAATTTTTAATAAAATATTTGCAATGAGAAATAGAATCTTTTACTATTCAATATTAGCCGCTTTCTTTTTTTTATCATGTAGCGATTCATTTTTGGACGAACAGCAGACGGGAACCTTAACCACTGAATCCGCATTAACAAGCCCGGAGTCAGCTATAGCCCTAGCGAATGGTGCCTATGTAAATACTACGGTTTTCAATGAACAGGCTTTCAGTTTCGGTGGGAACACTTTTTTACTTTTGGAGTATATGACAGGAAAGGTTACCTCAGAAAATTCGCAAAGTAACTTTAAGGAGTTTCAAGATGTAGCCCTTAGTGCTCGTACACCCTATGTGGAAGAATGGTGGCGTGGTTGTTATGCCGGTATTGCCAAATGTAATTTGGCAATACAAAAATTACCTGAATATAAAGGGTTAATTGATGATGACCTGATTAGCAAACTTACAGGTGAAGTGAAGTTTATGAGAGCAATATATTATTATTATTTGGTAAGAATCTTTGGGGATGTTCCAAAAATCATGGTACCGCAAGTAGATTTAGATGAATTGCAAGTATCCAGATCACCGTTAAAAGAGATTTATGATGAAATAATCATACCGGATTTGCTTACAGCCGAAAGCGCCCCTATACCTTTTAAGGAACAAACTGGAAGGGTATCAATGGCAGCTGTTAAGGCATTATTAGCTGATGTCTACCTTACTTATGCGGGATATCCAGTTCAAGGAGGTACAGAATTTTATGCCCAATCGGCCAAACGATCGCTTGAAATTATCAACTCTGGCGAATACTCGCTTTTTCAAAATTATGAAGAATTATGGAATCCATTAAATAATAACAGCGGCGAGTTTATTTTTCAAGTGCAGTTTTCGGTAAATAAAAGAAGTAATGAACTAGTTCCCGGCGTTCTGCCTTCGAGAAGCGGTATGTCAGCTTTTAATTTAGAATATGGAAGCCTTATTCCTACTTTGGAATTTGTAGATAGCTATGTCGAAGGGGATAAAAGGGCGGAAGAAAAACAATTCTTTTTTACTACTTATAAAGGAAATCCGATTAAATTTTCACCGGGAGCCCCTGAACTTGAATACATAGATTTTGTCGCCCCGTATATTCATAAATATTTTGATCAAACGGCTATCGATGAAGTAGGACAATCGGGTTTAAATCAAACTATTTATAGATATGCCGATGTCCTGTTGATGTATGCAGAGGCTCAAGCTTCCGCAGACGGAACGGCTAACGCTCAAGCAATGGAATCATTAAATTTAATAAGGCTCCGAGCAAACTTACCCGAGTTTAATAATACTGGTGAGGATGCGTTCATAAAAGAAGTTTGGAATCAACGTTATTTCGAGCTCTCCTATGAAAATAAGATGTGGTTCGATATGATTAGAACACGCCTTATCAGGGACGACGGAACAGGGGAGTATGTAAATTTCGCCGGATACATCAATAATTGGGGCAAGAGTTATAGCGAAACAAATCTATTGTTTCCTTTGCCATTGACAGAGATTCAGGCCAACTCCAATCTAGTACAAAATCCCGGGTACAATTAGAAAATTTTTAATAAAACCCCGTTTTAGTAAAATGAAATGATTTCAAGAAAGTTGGCTTAAAATGCTCGGCTTCCTTTATCTATTGTAAATAAAATATCACCGAATGAGAACCTTATCCAAATTTATTTATTTATTATCGGCGGCATCCTTTACGATTTGGGGCTGTTCCGATGGCAAGTCCAAACCCGTATCAAAAAAAGAAACTCCGAATATACTTATAATCCTTGCCGACGACATGGGCTACGGAGACCCTTCCTCCTTTAATCCCGAATCCAAAATTTCCACACCGAATATAGATAGGTTGGCGGGGGAAGGAATAAAATTCACCAACGCCCATGCTGCGGGTCCTTGGTGCGTACCCTCTCGTTATGGATTGTTAACCGGTCGTTTTCCTTTTAGAAATGAACGTGAATACTCCAACTCAATGATTTCATCCGAAAGGCTTACCATAGGCAAATTCCTTCAGCAGAGCGATTATCAAACCGCATGTATCGGGAAATGGCATCAAGGAATCATAGACGAGAAAAACCCGGTGAAGGGTGTCCGTCTTAATGGTGGCCCCGTAGATAAGGGATTCGATTATTATTTTGGAATACCGGCTTCCCTTGACATCCCTCCTTACTACTACATAGAAAATGACCACTATGTGGATTATCCATCCGATAGCATAGGCGATAGCAGCACTAAAGGGTGGAGCCCGATTCAAGGTGAATTTTGGAGAAAAGGAATGATATCCCCAGGATTTCAACATAAGAATGTCTTAAGTTTTCTATCGGGAAAAGTGAACGACTATCTTGATGATTATGACCAAAGTAAGAAAGAAAAACCTTTCTTTATGTATTTTGCGATGACCGCTCCCCATACACCTTGGCTACCGGAGAAAATGTTCAAAGGGAAGAGCGGAGCCGGAATGTACGGGGACTTTGTGATGCAGTCCGATTATTACATAGGTACGGTTCTTCAAAAATTGGATGATCTGGGTCTGAGTGAGAATACCTTGGTTTTGTTCGCAAGTGACAATGGCCCGGTTTGGTTTCCCGATAATGTTTCCAAATATGGGCATAACAGTGTCGGTTCTTTGAGCGGTATGAAATCCGATGTGCTCGAGGGGGGCCATCGAATGCCGTTTATTGTTCGTTGGCCAGGCCACATCGAAAAGCAATCTGAAAGTGATGCTATAGTTAGTTTTACCGACATTATTGCTACCGTTGCGGACATATTGGAAAAACCTTTGCCCAAAGATTCTGCAGAGGATAGTTTTAGTTTCCTTCCACTGCTTAAGGGTAAAAAGGACAATCTTAGGCCGCCTGTTATCATAACCAATAATGGAATTTTTAGCATTACCTATAAACACTGGAAATATATAAACGGGAAAGGACCAGGAGGCTTCACCAATATGATAATGGAGAAATTCCCTAATATTCTACCTCGGGACGAATATGACGGACAGTTGTATAATCTGTCCGAGGATATTGGAGAACGGCACAATTTATATGCCGAAAATCCCGAGAAGGTAAAGGAACTATCAGATTTATTGGATGTCTATATTAAAAAACCAACTCGACCGATTAAATAAAATCTTAAAGGAAACATAATTTAGATTCAAGTAATAAGTGCCACAGCTTTGCTCTCGGAAAAAAGCCCTCCCCCTGAATCCTACCCTAGGGAAGGATCCATGAGAGCGGGTGACTAAAAACTTTATACCTTTAGATTGCAAAACTGAAAGAACATGAAACATTTAACGCAGGTGAAATAGATACAAAATATCAGAATTACTTGAATTTGTCATCCCTAGGATTGGCATAGTACGGGAGCTATGCAGGAACCTATCCACCATCCACTGGGATGGTAAAGAGAAATGCTGATGGGCTGAGTGGTGGGTACCGGCTCGAGCTTGCCCAAAGGGAAGGCCACTGATAGGCACAGGGAGAAGAACAAGCACAGGACCTTCACGCTGGAGGTGCGGGAAGCTGGTGACTAGATGGTTCAAAGGAGACCCAAGAAAAGGTATGGATACAGGACGCCAAATGAAGTTCAGGCAGTATTCATCAGAAATGGCTTGGTTACTCACCACTCAAAAAGGAATTTCCAAACTTGGAGCAGATACCCTCAAAAGGAGGCAAAAATTTTGAGGACTTGCATATTCACATCACGAACATCAAAGGATGGCTCAGGGGGATCTATCATCATTGCAGTAAGAAAGGGATGCAGGACTACCTCGATAAATATCATTTCAGTTACAATAGAAGTTCAAATATGGACACAATCTTAAACTTGCTGCTAAAAAAGATGGTAAATCAGGCCGAAAACTGAGTGTTATTAGTAGAGAATTTAGTACCTCTATTTATTAAGATATTTCAGAGCTAGGTGTCAATGACCTAAACAATAGCTTTTCCAGTGAGAACTTATAAAAATCCGATCATGAAGCTTTTTTTTTATATAGCAATGCCTATAATTGTTATGGCAACTTTAATTGCATGCAAGGAACAGACCAGACAGAAACCGGATATCGATACCCATGTCAATCGAAATGACAGGCCAAACATCGTATTTATTTTGGCAGATGACCAGGGATGGGGCGATTTGGGACTGACAGGAAATACTAATCTACAAACCCCGAATATCGATGCTATCGCCAAAAATGGCGTTACTTTTGACCACTTTTATGTGAGTCCGGTTTGTTCCCCAACACGTGCCGAAATCTTGACGGGGCGCTACTTCCCTCGACTAGGTGTATATTCCACCTCATCCGGGGGGGGAACGGATTAACTTGGGGGAGACAACCGTCGCCGAAGTGTTTAAACAAGCAGGTTATGCCACCGCCGCCTATGGGAAATGGCACAACGGAATGCAACCGCCCTATCATCCAAATGCCAGGGGCTTCGATGATTTTTACGGATTCTGTTCAGGCCATTGGGGGAACTATTTTAGTCCTATGTTGGAACATAATGGCAAAATCGTAAAAGGTGAAGGTTTTCTTGTTGATGATCTTACAGACAAGGGAATGGATTTTATGGAGAGGAACAGGGATCGCCCTTTCTTTTTATATTTGCCCTACAATACTCCTCATAGCCCTATGCAGGTTCCGGATGAATTTTGGAACCGGTTCAAGGATAAGGAACTGGAACTTAAATACCAAGGTAGGGAAAAGGAGGACGAGAACTTTACCAGGGCAGCCCTGGCCATGGTGGAAAATATCGACTATAATGTAGGGCGGGTCTTAGATAAGATGGAGTCGTTGGGGTTAGAGAAAAACACCGTAGTACTGTATTTGTCGGACAATGGGCCCAACGGCTGGAGGTGGAATGACGGCATGAAGGGCAAAAAAGGTTCCACAGACGAGGGCGGAGTGCGCTCCCCTTTGGTCATGCAGTGGAAGGACAAGTTGCCCCAAAGGATGCATATATCGCAGATTGCCAGTTCCGTAGATCTGTTGCCCACTTTGGCCGATCTTGCTGGAATCCCCGTAAAAACACAGAAACCGGTGGACGGTCAAAGCCTAAAGCCTTTGTTGGTCAAACCCAATGCGGAATGGCCCTCAAGAACCGTTTATAATTATTGGAAAGGATCGACCAGTATCCGTACGCAAAAATATCGGCTGGACAAGGATGATAGGTTATACGATATGGAGACCGACGGAGGTCAGACTACAGACATTTCGGAGCGGATGCCAAAATTTAGGGATTCCCTTAAAATTTTAAAAGAAGTTTGGCTCAATGAAGTAAAACCGCTAATAAATATTAAAGATGATCGCCCCTTTCCATTGGGCGACCCCGATTTTGAATATACCCAATTACCTGCTCGGGACGGCGTGCCCCATGGAAAGATAGCACGAAGCAATAGATGGCCCAATTGTTCTTTTTTTACGAATTGGACAAACCTTGGGGATAGCATGACCTGGGACGTGGATGTACTGGCCGATGGGGATTTTGAAGTGGATCTGTATTATACCGCAAAGAAAAAAAACCTCGGAGCCGAATTTGAATTGCGTTTGGGAGACAATTTACTAAGCGGGACGTTAACCGAAGCCCATGCTCCTCCCTTAGTGGGCAAGGAAAGAGACAAAGTTTCCCGTCAGGAATCCTATACCAAGGATTTTGTGGCAATGCACCTTGGCAAGATACACCTAGAAAAAGGAAAGGGCCATCTAACGCTCAAAGCATTGAAGATTCCAGGGCAAGATGTCATGGACGTCCGATTGCTGATGTTTAAACGGACAGTTTGGAATTATTAATGGTAACGGGACGATGTAATTGAACCAGCAAAATATACCAATGAGACGGAGGGATATCAGAAGAAGGCCATGATACCCAAAAGAGATTGCCCCCCGGAACAGTGATTGTTGAAATGGTGCAAAACGTAGATTATGCCACCACTTTTTTAGATTATGCTGGGGTGAAAGTACCCAAGGATATCCAAGGTAAATTCATGAGGTCACTATTAAGAGGCGAGCACACAAAATGGCGCAATGCTCTTTATTATACCTATTACGAATACTCTTCCATTTTTATTATGATATAAATCAATGGAAATTCTACGATTTAAAAAACGACCCGCACGAAACAAATAATGTGTACAAAGAGGATGATTACGCCGATGTGATGAAAAGTATGAAGCGTAAATTGAAAGAATCGCGGAAGAAACATGGTGATACTCAAAAGAATGACGATCGTTTTCTAAAAAATTGTTTGGAGGCTACTCAAAAATCATCTTTTAAAGAATCCCCTCTAAATTGAACAGCCACCAGTTAAGAAGAACCATTAAGTCAAAACCATATGCAAGTCTGCCCCTGAGAAAATTAACTGCCGCGCCGGTAAAATCCTTTATCCCTAATACTTTAGCCCCCAATAAAGTCGGAGTGATATTTTAGATTTCAATCAATACCTTTGAAATATGAAATACAAGAGATGGAGTTTATCGCAGAAGTTGGAGATACTAGCATCTTCACAAGAGATTGGAGTTGTTGAGACCTGTAGA
>DRGP01000040.1 GCA_011050015.1 Leeuwenhoekiella sp.
CGATCCTGCTCATTTATACGGGTGGCACCATAGGTATGGTAAAGGATTTTGAGACAGGGGCCTTAAAAAACTTTAATTTCGACCAACTTTTAAATCAAATCCCAGAATTAAAATTACTGGATTGTGACATTGCGACCACCTCCTTAGAGCTCCCTATAGACAGCTCAAACATGCAGCCGGAAAACTGGGTAGCTATATGTAATATTATTGCCGAAAATTACGCAGAGCATGATGGTTTTGTAGTCTTGCACGGTAGCGATACCATGAGTTATACAGCATCTGCCCTTAGTTTTATGCTGGAAAACCTGTCAAAACCCGTCATTCTCACCGGCTCCCAACTTCCCATAGGTGACCTGCGTACTGATGCTAAAGAAAACCTGATCACGGCGACACAGCTCGCATCCTTAAAAAAACGCGGTCGGCCCTATATCACTGAAGTTTGCCTTTACTTTGAATACAAACTCTATAGGGGCAATAGAACCACAAAGGCAAGTGCAGAACATTTTGAGGCTTTTGTCTCCCCTAATTGTTTGCCGCTTGCCACTTCTGGCGTTCACCTTACGGTTGCCGACCAAAATCTGCGCCCTTATACACGTAAAAAGCTCATTGTGCATGAAAAAATGAATACAGATATTCTAATTATTCATCTTTTTCCGGGATTAAGTGAACAATTATTAACTCAAATGTTGACAAAAACGACTTTTTCAGGCGTAATTTTAAAAACATTTGGCAACGGAAATGCAAGCACTGCGACCTGGTTCCTGAAATTACTAAAAAACACTATTGACAGCGGAATACCAGTGGTCAACGTGACTCAATGTCTTTCTGGAGTTGTACAAATGGGTAATTATGAGACCAGTACACAGCTCGGTCAGATAGGAGTGATTTCAGGCAGGGACATCACTACCGAGGCCGCCCTCACAAAAATGATGTATCTCTTAGGGAAGAATTTGGCAAAACAGGTCTTTAAAACTATATTTGAAACATCAATACGCGGCGAAATGTCTTAATTTTTGGCATATTTTATCAGCTCTACGTTTTTGAGAACGATTTTTTTTTCGTTATTTGCTTATTCCTAATTCAGTGAAAGGACCTAATGCCTTTTTTGGGTTTTGTTATTGAAGAGAGGTGGCCGAGTGGTCGAAGGCGCACGCCTGGAAAGTGTGTATACGTCACAAGCGTATCGAGGGTTCGAATCCCTTCCTCTCTGCTAATATTTTATTTTTAAACAATTATTTTTATATCTTTATCCCTTTACTAACCAAATTTTAAGAACAAAAGCAATGAAAAGACTATTTTCTATCTTGACAATCGCAGCTGTTATGGCAGTGTGCAATTTCTCGGCGCAGGCAAGTACAACTGCACTCCCTTTAACCAATACAACTATAACCGCGGCGCAAGATGAGCAGGCAGATCAGCCAATGGCTGATGACGGCGAGGACCTTTCTTTTACTCAGACGCTCAAAAAACGTTTTATTGAAGGTGGACCAGCATTTATGGGCATCGTACTTTTATGTTTGATATTAGGTCTTGCCATCGCCATAGAACGCATCATTTATTTGAATCTTGCAACTACAAATACTAAAAAGCTAGCTCAAGATGTAGAAGATGCACTTAACAGTGGTGGTGTAGAAGCAGCAAAAGAAGTATGTAGAAACACAAGTGGCCCCGTAGCCTCTATCTACTATCAAGGACTTGATCGTGTAGATGAAGGCGTTGATGCTGCTGAAAAAGCTGTTGTCGCTTATGGCGGTGTTCAAATGGGACAACTTGAGAAAAACGTATCTTGGGTATCTCTATTTATCGCACTTGCCCCTATGCTTGGTTTCATGGGTACCGTACTCGGTATGATTGAAGCTTTTGACCGTATTGAAGCAGCAGGAGACATGCAACCCTCACTTGTTGCGGGTGGTATTAAAGTTGCACTTTTAACAACTGTATTTGGTTTGATTGTTGCTATTATATTACAAATATTTTACAATTATATCATTGCTAAAATAGACAGCATTGTAAACGATATGGAAGATGCCTCTATTACCTTGATTGACTTGCTTGTGCGACACAAGAATCCCACTATCAAGAAGTAATACTAATCATCTTTTATATACCTTATAATTATGTTACATAAAATTTTAAAAATTGTAGCGATCATCATCAGTATCTTAGCAGCCGTTTGGTTGGTAAGGATTATACTAGCCGGTGATACAGCAATAGCAGATTCTATGGACTTACAAAGTTCTCTTGTTACTCCATTCATTTACATTGCATATATCATCTTTGCTATAGCGCTGGTTTTCGTGATCGCATTTGTACTCATTAATTTGTTTAGCAATGCTTCAAGTTTAAAGAGTACACTAATAGGAGTAGGCGCCTTTGCAGCCGTTATAGTAATCTCTTATTTCTTGGCTTCTGGAAAAGAAACACCAATGCAAGATGGGGAAATGCTATCTGCAGCAGGATCAAGATGGGTGGAAACAGGCATTTATGCCTTTTATATACTTGCGGCACTTGCTATAGGCGCAATGGTTTTTTCCGGAATTAAAAAATTAGCTAAATAAATAGAAATTATGGCAAAGAGAGATGCACCAGAGGTGAATGCAGGGTCTATGGCAGATATTGCCTTCCTATTGCTTATTTTCTTCTTGGTAACCACAACAATAGAGACAGATAGCGGTATAAGCCGTAAATTACCTCCTAAGTTAGATGATAATCAACCACCACCACCAGTAATTAAAGAACGGAATCTTTTCGTTGTAAGTGTTAACGCGAACGATGATCTTCTTGTGGAAGATGAAACTATGGATCTTAAAGACCTTCGTGCTGCTGCGGTGAAATTCTTGGATAATGGAGCAGGCACTGGAGATGAGGCTTGTAATTACTGTCAAGGATCTAAAGATGAAAGTTCTTCCGTCAATCCTACCAAAGCGATTATATCGCTTGTAAATAATCGCGGAACTTCCTATAAGCGCTATATATCTGTACAAAATGAACTTGTGGCTGCGTATAATGAACTACGTGATCGCGAGTCCATGAAAGTTTATAATATGGCTTTTACTGAAATGGAAAGCATTTATAATGACCCTGGTACGTCTGAAAAAGACAAGGATAATCTAAGACCAAGGCTAGAAAGAATCAGGGAAATGTACCCAGAAAAACTTTCTGAAGCTGAACCAAAAAGTAGTAATTAACCAACTAATACAGTAACATGGCTAAATTTGCAAAAAAGAAAAGTGGTGATCTGCCTGCGGTAAATACCGCTTCGCTACCCGATATTGTTTTTATGCTGCTTTTTTTCTTTATGGTGGCTACGACAATGCGGGAGACCACATTGAAAATTCAAAATAATTTGCCTACAGCCAACCAAATAGAAAAACTGGATAAAAAGGATCTTATCATGTATGTATATGCTGGTAAACCCAGTCCTCGTTATCAGAGTACTTATGGTACCGAAGCAAAAATTCAGCTTAATGATAAATTAGCTGATGTAAATGATATTCCAGGCTTTATTTATGAGGAAAGAGCAACCAAGCGGGAAGAACTTCTGCCTTTGCTTACCACCGCATTAAAAGTAGATGGAGATACTAATATGGGTCTTGTTTCAGATATTAAACAGGAACTTAGGGATGTAGATGCACTTAAAATTAATTATGTGACTAAAAACGGTAATGCTGTCGAAGCCAATAACTAATTTTAATTCACATATAGCATAAAAAAACGCCCTTAAAAGGGCGTTTTTTTATGCTTTTAGCGCTTTTTCATTAATCTATTTGAACAATGTACTACTTCTAAAGTATCTTTATTCTATGAAAGCCTTATTACTATTTTTCGTTTTTTTTCTGACCTCATATACCCAAGTCCAAAGTCAGAATAAAACAGAAGATTCTATAACTGATCCCTACTATCGAGAAGATCAATTTTATCTCGCAATTACCTTTAATCTGCTTGTTAACAAACCAGAAGGCATCTCTCAAAATGGATTCAGTGGTGGGTTACATTTAGGTTTTATCCGGGATATGCCTTTCAACGAAAGGCGTAACTGGTCAATAGGCTTAGGGGCGGGGCTCTCCATGAACACCTATAACGAGAATCTTTTTATTGGGGAGCGAGAAAATGAAGCAACAATTTTTGAAGTCATTCCTCCGAATTCAAATTACAATAAAAACTGGCTAACCACCTATCAAATAGAAGTTCCCTTACAACTCCGCTGGCGAACCTCTACAGCAAGTACATTTAATTTCTGGAGGATATATACCGGCTTGCAATTAGGATATGTGTACGCATATAAAGCCAATTTTGAACAACCAGGTAACCAAGTCGTACAAACGGATATCCCCGAATTGGAACGTTATAAATTAGGCGCCAATTTTTCCTTTGGCTACGGTAGTTTCAATTTTTATTTTTACTACAGTCTCACCCCTTTTTTTAAGGATGCAATTACTGAAACAGATCGATCAATTGAATTGAATACATTTAAACTGGGCTTAATTTTCTACATCCTATAAGAAGTAGAAGAGAATGGCCATTTGGGGCAGCCCACCTATTAGCACACCATTAATAATTTCAGACATACTATGGGCATTTTCCTGAAGCCTGGATGATGCCACAGCTCCTGTAATAAAACATAATAAGGCAACGACCGAAAGTAAGTTACTGTTATAATACACACTGAGCCCTATTACAAAGAATAAAACCCCTGCAATACCCATCATGTGCAGACTCGTCTTATACTTCAACAGCGCGCTTAAAAAAGCCACAGCTGCAGAAGCAAGAATTCCTATAAAGAAAAAATACAGTTCAGGAAATTCATACCCTTTAACCACTACACTGAGAATAATACAGGTAAGCACAATTTGAAAAAGCAAAGGCATCCTTCGCTGTTTTACATCATCTATAAAAATACTATTGACTTTTCCCAAATTACGAAGCATAAAATAAAAAAGTACCGGAACGATTACCGTTAATATCGTAATTGCCATCAATTTGGCATAAAGAAAAGACTGAGGAATAAACTTGGGGGTGATTTTAAAATAAAGGAGCGCTCCCAGAAGCGGCATAAATAAAGGATGAAAAAGGTAAGAGAAAATCCTTAGAAAATACTTCATTGCTAAAGTTGGGTTTGCATTCAGATTAGCTTTGGGACAATTAGAATAACATCTAAATTTCTTTGCGCAGACGGGCTACTGAGACATCAAGTTGTTCCCGATATTTGGCAACGGTTCTCCTTGCGATAGGGTAGCCCTTTTCCTTTAAGATTTTGGCCAGCTTATCATCAGTAAGTGGTTTACGTTTGTCTTCTTCCTGAATTGTCATTTCCAGGATTTTTTTAATCTCGCGGGTAGAAACTTCTTCCCCTTGATCATTGGTCATACTTTCACTAAAAAATACTTTAATGAGCTTGGTACCGTACGGCGTATCTACATATTTACTGTTGGCCACGCGCGAAACGGTAGATACATCCATATCTATTTCTTCTGCGATGTCTTTTAAGATCATAGGGCGCAAATTGCGCTCATCTCCCGTAAGAAAATATTCTTCCTGGTAATTCATAATGGCGCTCATGGTCACAAAAAGGGTCTGTTGGCGTTGTTTTATAGCCTCAATGAACCATTTTGCCGAATCCAGCTTCTGCTTTATGAACATAACCGCATCCTTCTGAGATTTGCTTTTTTCTTTAGAAGCTTTATACCCCTTAAGCATATCGCTATATTCTCTAGAAACATGCATTTGGGGGGCATTACGCCCATTTAGGGTAAGTTCAAGGGTGCCGTCTCCGATTCGTATGGTAAAGTCAGGCACCACATGCTCCACAATACGGGTGTTACTGCTGTAAGAGCTTCCGGGTTTAGGATTGAGATGCTCAATTTCTTCAATAGCTTTGCGAAGTTGATCTTCAGTGATATTGAACTTAGAAATAAGCTTTGAATAATGCTTTTTAGTAAAATGATCAAAGGCATTTTCTAAAATATTAATCGCCAAACTAACAGATTCTGTAGATTCTTTACGCTTCAATTGAATGAGCAAACATTCTTCCAGACCTCGTGCCCCTACTCCAGCCGGATCAAGGCTATGCACAAGCATTAAAATATGCTCTATCTTATCTTCTGTGGTATAGACATTTTGAGTGAACGCCATATCATCCATAATATCTGCGAGTGAGCGCCGTAAATAACCGCTCTCATCCACACTGCCTATTAAAAATTTAGCTATTTGAAGTTCCTCCTCATCAAGACGAAAGGTGTTTAATTGGCTCTGCAAATACTGGGTAAATGAAGTTCCCGAAGCATAAGGCACCTGCTTTTCATCATCATCGGGACTATAATTGTTGGTATTTAAACGGTAACTGGGCACCTCATCATCAGACAGGTAATCATCTACATTGATCTCAGTCTCTATCGTCTCTGTATCCTGCTCCTCTTGATCTGTATTATCAAACTCCTCAAATTCATCCTTAACTTCCTCCTTGCCCGAATCAAGCGCAGGATTTTCTTCCAGCTCTTGCTTTATGCGCTGTTCAAAAGCCTGCGTGGGCAGCTGAATCAGTTTCATTAACTGAATCTGCTGCGGCGAAAGCTTCTGCGAGAGTTTAAAATTTAATTGTTGTTTGAGCATAAATCACCTATAATACTACAAAAATACGCAAATAAGGCCTGAAATTAACATCATAAAAGCGTTTAAAACGAGTAGTTATCTACAACTCCTGCCCTATTCTTAGTAGTAAACTCAGGTCATACACTTGTAATATAC
>DRGP01000041.1 GCA_011050015.1 Leeuwenhoekiella sp.
CGACATCATTGGTTGTATAGGTGTCAAAGTCACGTTAATTGAGATAGTCTTAAGTATTTCAAAAGAGTGCGAATAACACTAATTATTGAGTAATAAAACCGATTTTATTTTACTTTTTTGCCTCCCAGATACGTTTCAGAAACGCATCGGCACACTGGAAAGGAACACTTAAGGAAGGAACTGGAAGTTTAACTACCGAAAGCGGCGCTTTAAATGAAGCCAGATATGAGTATAAAACCCGATTTAAAGATGACGCGGGAACCAATCCTGAGGAGCTAATTGGTGCTGCCCATGCTGGCTGTTATACAATGCAGCTAAGCGGTTTAATGACCGAAGATGACATTAAGGCCGACAGTCTGGATACGAAAGCCCATGTAACCTTTGAAGATGGTGAGATCACCAAAATTGAACTTGACGTAACCGGAAAAGTATCTGGTATCGATGAAAAAAAATTCAAGGAATATGCCGAAAAAGCTAAAGAAGTATGTCCGGTTTCCAAACTGCTAAACGCAGACATTAGCCTGAAAGTGACTTTCAAATCCTAAATATATTTCCTCTTCTTTATTGAGAGGCTTAAAAAACGCCTTTTTGCATTCAGCAAAAAGGCGTTTTTTTATTGGATTAAAATCACTAATCTTCGAGAGCCGAGACGATGAGCGTTATGCGCAATACTCCGGTCGCATACAAATCATTATCTCCAGTTGAACTGTATGTGGTGATTTCCACTTGATCTTCACCGGTAAAGCCCGTTTCAGGTTTGTAAAAATAAACGTCTGTTCTAAGTTCGCTTTTTAAGGCATGGCGCGCTTGTTGGCTTATTTCCCTACTCCCTTCAATGGGATACGCTCCCAGATCGGTAATTATGCTGTCATTTTGATTAAGTTTTATTTCCCGATCATAAACAGGGTAAGAATTATCATCGTTCTTAGAACAGCAGATTGTAAGCGTTGCGAGCAGCGCAATGAGTACAGAACAGTATATATTTTTCATCTTCATTATCTAATCGATTTTAAGTCTAGCATATATTAATTAAAAAAACGCCCAAAATGCGAGAAAAATTGGTTTTTTACGTCAAAAAACTCAGCTTTTTATGCGATCCCGAATGTATCGGGATGACATTAAAACAATATTCGTTATACATTCTACAAAATACTAAATACTGCAAAAAAACAACTAAAATAAAAAAAGCACCTCAAAAGGTGCTTTTTTTTACTTGAAACTTGATTTATTAAATCTAGATCGTTTTGTTACGCTTTCTATCATTTTCGGTAAGGAACACTTTACGCAAGCGCAAGTGATTTGGCGTTACCTCAACATATTCATCTTTCTGAATATATTCAAGCGCCTCCTCAAGTGAAAACTTGATCGCAGGAACGATTTTCGCTTTATCATCTGCTCCAGAAGAACGTACGTTAGAAAGCTTTTTAGTCTTGGTAATATTTACTGCCATATCATCCTGACGGCTATTTTCACCAATAACCTGACCTTCATAAATATCTTCACCGGGATCAACGAAAAATTTACCGCGATCTTGTAATTTATCGATGGAATATGGAATGGCCTGACCTTTTTCCATAGAAACCAGCGAACCGTTGTTACGACCGGGGATATCTCCTTTTAAGGGTTGGTACTCTTTAAAACGGTGTGCCATGATCGCTTCACCAGCAGTTGCGGTAAGCAATTGGTTACGCAGACCTATAATTCCGCGGGAAGGGATTAAAAACTGGCAGACCATACGGTCTCCCTTGGCTTCCATGCTCAGCATTTCACCTTTACGAATGGAAACCATTTCTACCGCTTTACCAGAAACACTATCTGGCAGGTCAATGGTCAACTCTTCAATGGGTTCACATTTTACGCCGTCAATTTCTTTGATAATAACCTGGGGTTGCCCTATTTGCATTTCATAACCTTCCCTACGCATCGTTTCGATCAATACCGAAAGGTGCAAAACCCCACGGCCAAAGACCATAAACTTATCTGCACTGTTGGTTTCTTCAACGCGAAGTGCCAGGTTTTTTTCCAATTCCTTCTTTAGACGGTCATTGATGTGACGTGAGGTCACAAATTTACCATCCTTTCCAAAAAACGGAGAATCGTTAATGGTAAACAACATGCTCATGGTAGGCTCATCGATAGCGATGGTTTTCAAGGCTTCGGGTTCTTCAAAATCAGCTACGGTATCGCCTATTTCAAAACCTTCAAGTCCTACCAGCGCGCAAATATCGCCGGCCTGTACTTCTTCAACCTTCAAACGGCCAAGACCTTCAAAGGTGTGCAGTTCTTTTATTCTTGCTTTTTTTATAGTGCCATCACGCTTCACGAGCGAAATGTTCATGCCTTCTTTTAATATACCTCTTTGTAAACGACCTATCGCAATACGACCGGTAAACGAAGAGAAATCAAGTGAAGTGATGAGCATTTGTGTGTTACCTTCCTTAATTTTTGGTGCAGGGATATGTTCTATCACCATATCAAGTAGTGGCTCAATATTATCAGTAGGTTCTTGCCAGTCC
>DRGP01000042.1 GCA_011050015.1 Leeuwenhoekiella sp.
GCATCGCGTATCATGAGGTGTTCTTCGCTAAGGTTAAAATCCATAAAAAGGAGCTTATTTTATTATATATTCAAAAAATATCGCAAATATACTGGTTTTACTCAATTTTTTCAATTATCTACGGTGTTTTTTAGGAATATGAAATGTGAAATTATATTTTTAGATCATGAAATCTAAAGATATAACATCTTACACTATTCTGGGGATCATGAGCGGCACTTCGGTAGACGGAATTGATTTTGCCCTAACGAAGTTTACAAAACATAACAATTGGACGTTCGAAATAATAAAGGCAAAAACGGCACCTTATCCTAAAAAATGGCAGGAGAAACTACGTAAAGCGGTTGATTTTAAGGAAAATGAATTGGTACAGCTTGACAAAGAATACACCGAATATTTAGCCGCTGCTGCAACTACTTTTATGAAAGGGAGGGAGCTGGAACATCTTGACGCCATCGCCTCGCACGGTCACACTATTTTGCACCGTCCCGACAGAGGGATTACCTATCAAATAGGGAATAAAAAAGAACTGGCAACGCTTACTGGTCAACAGGTAATCTGTGATTTTAGGGTGCAGGACGTCAAACTCGGCGGGCAGGGTGCACCGCTGGTGCCCATAGGCGATTACCTGCTTTTTGGTACGTACGACGCCTGTATAAATATTGGAGGTTTTGCCAATATTTCATACCAAAAAAACGGTGAGCGCATAGCCTATGATATCTGTCCCACTAATATTGTATTGAACCATTATGCCGAAAAATTAGGGTTGGATTACGATAAAGGCGGGCAACTAGCTTCGGAAGGTGATATTGATCAAAAACTGCTCAAAAAGCTCAATAAATTGCCATTTTATGCCGAAAATCCCCCAAAATCATTGGGTTTGGAATGGGTAAAACAGGAAATATTCCCCCTTTTAGAAACTTCAAATTTGAAACCCCAAATCATAATCGCCACATTTACCGAGCACATGGCGCAGCAAATTGCCCGGGTTTTGACCGATTTTAACCCCAAAAAAGCTGATTTTAAAGCGCTCGTGACCGGTGGTGGGGCATACAATACGCATTTGATTAAAAGGCTGGAAGCTTTGACTGCACTTGAAATAATAGTTCCAGAAAAGCAAATTGTGGAATTCAAGGAAGCTTTGGTTTTTGCATTTATGGGAACGCTACGCTTAAGAAATACGGTAAATATTCTTAAAAGCGTGACAGGTGCGCAAAAAGACCACTGCTCCGGTGTTATTTTCACCCCTTAAAATAACGCTAAAATTTAGGGAAGGGCAAGCGAATGTTTATATTTGTCGCGCTACACAACCCATAAATGAGAGAATTACTACAACGTTACGAAGATAAAAAACCTGAAATCGTTTTTCACTGGAACGACCCCGAGACCGAGGCTGAGGGCTGGACAGTCATAAATTCCCTACGTGGAGGTGCTGCCGGTGGCGGTACGCGCATGCGTAAGGGACTTGATAAAAATGAGGTGCTCTCGCTGGCCAAAACCATGGAGGTCAAGTTTACCGTTTCTGGCCCAGCAATAGGCGGCGCCAAGAGCGGAATCAATTTTGATCCGGCAGATCCCCGTAAGAAGGGTGTGCTGGAACGCTGGTATCAAGCGGTTTCCCCTTTGCTAAAAAGCTATTACGGTACCGGTGGTGATCTCAATGTAGATGAAATTCACGAGGTGATCCCCATTACCGAAGAAAGTGGCGTCTGGCACCCGCAGGAAGGCGTGTTCAACGGTCACTTTAAACCTACCGAAGCCGATAAGATCAACCGCATCGGTCAGCTCCGACAAGGGGTTATAAAAGTGTTGGAAAACCCTAAATATTCACCAGACGTGACCCGAAAATACACGGTGGCCGATATGGTTACCGGTTATGGTGTTGCTGAAGCTGCCCGTCATTTCTATGATATTTACGGGGGCGATATAACTGGAAAGCGTGCCATTATTCAAGGTTTTGGTAATGTGGGTTCTGCCGCAGCATATTATTTGGCCAAAAATGGAGCTAAAATCGTTGGGATCATCGACGTGGCCGGTGGGCTCATTAATGAAGAGGGATTTACTTTTGAAGAGATTAAAACACTTTTTCTAAACAAAAAGGGAAATACGCTCAACGCTGACAATATGATTTCTTTTGACGAAATGAATGATAGGATATGGAGTCTCAAAGCAGAGATTTTCGCGCCCTGTGCAGCTTCTCGTTTAATAACACAAGATCAGATAGACCGTCTCATTGATACAGGTCTTGAAGTGATCTCATGTGGTGCCAACGTGCCCTTTGCGGATACCGAGATTTTCTTTGGCCCCATTATGGAACAAACCGATGAGCGCACGGCTCTTATCCCAGATTTTATTTCAAACTGCGGGATGGCCCGTGTTTTTGCTTATTTTATGGAGCGTCGTGTACAAATGACCGACGAGGCTATTTTTAATGATACCTCACTTACCATAAAAAATGCCATACGTAAGACTTTTGATAATAATAGTGATAAGAAAAATCTAAGTCGGACTGCGTTTGAGATTGCCCTACAGCAACTTGTATAAACAACTAATTTAAAAACTACCAACTATGTTTAAATATTTTTTGGGCACCAGCCCGCGCTGGTTTAAGCTTACTATGATTGCCTTTCTTGTCTTTAACGTGGTCGCTATGTACACTCTGGGTCCCGTTGTAACCGCATGGTGCTTCATAGGTGAATTTATTTTCACCCTCGCGATGGCGTTGAAATGTTATCCATTGCAATCTGGTGGTATATTGGCCCTTGAGGCCTTGATCCTGGGTCTTACCTCACCAGAAGCGGCGTATCATGAAGTAGATCAAAACCTGGAAGTTGTTTTACTACTGGTCTTTATGGTGGCCGGTATTTATTTTATGAAACCGATGCTTATGTATATCTTTAGCAAGGTCTTCACTAAAATTAAATCAAAGGTCGCGCTCTCCATGCTCTTTGTCTTCTTGGCCGCAATACTTTCGGCTTTTCTGGATGCCTTAACGGTGACTGCAGTACTTATCAGTGTGACCGTTGGTTTTTATGGCGTTTATCATAAAATACATTCTGATGCTGATGCCGATTACGACCGCGATGCCATTCCCGATCGTGATGAATTGAGCGGGGAGACCCTTGATAAATTCAGGGGATTTTTACGTAGTTTGATCATGCATGGTGTGGTAGGTACTGCGCTGGGTGGTGTTTGTACCCTGGTGGGTGAGCCACAAAACCTGCTTATCGGTGAGAAAATGGGTTGGAACTTTCTAGAGTTCTTTATGCGTATGTGGCACATTACCATTCCGGTTTTGATAGCAGGTCTTTTAACCACGTTCCTGCTTGAAAAATTTAAGATCTTTGGTTTTGGTGATAAGCTTCCGGAAGTGGCGCGGCGCATCATTGAAAGTTATACCAAGGAAGAAGATGAAAAACGTACTGCTAAAGAACGTTATGGCCTGTATGTACAAGGAATTTCGGCTATTCTGCTTGTTGCGAGTTTGGCATTGCACCTGGCTCCGGTAGGTTTTATTGGGCTTTTTCTTATCGTGGTACAAACCGCGTTTATGGGGATTATCAAAGAACATAATCTGGGAGAGGCCTTTGAAGAGGCGCTTCCGTTCACCGGGCTTCTTGTTGTGTTTTTTGTGATCGTGGCGATGATTCATGATCAGCACTTATTTACTCCAATAATTGATTATGTACTGGCCATGCCGCCCTCTTCACAGCCTTCCATGTTTTATCTGGCTAATGGTGTGCTTTCCATGATTAGTGATAACGTATTTGTGGCGACCGTCTATATTAATGAGGTGCAGGCTGCTTTTGATAAAGATTTAATTAGCCGCGAGCAGTTTAATCATTTGGCAATTGCCATAAACACGGGGACTAACCTGCCCAGTGTGGCAACACCAAACGGCCAGGCCGCATTTTTGTTCCTATTGACCTCATCACTGGCCCCATTGATCAATTTATCGTACGGTAAAATGGTAAAAATGGCCTTGCCATATACCATCGTGATGGGCGGTGTAGGTTTGCTGGGGGTGTGGTACTTTTTATAAACAATCAAAAAATGACCTACAACAAGCATAAATCGTTGTTTTTTAAATAGAAATTAATACGCTTACAAATAATTATTCCCAAATACGAACGTTAACCTCATATCTAATCAATTTGAATTATGCTATCACTTTTTGTGCAACAGGGTGCAGAATCGCTGGATTCGCTAACTGCTGATGAAGAACCGGTCGAGAAGACCCTTTCTATTATAGATCTGCTTATGAGCGGTGGAACCGCTGGGCAGATCATTATTCTGGTTCTGTTTATCCTGCTTTTTGTGGCGATTTATATCTATTTTGAGCGGCTTTTTGCCATCAAGGCAGCCTCAAAAATGGATGGTAATTTTATGAACCAAATCAAGGACAATGTTTCCCATGGCAATATTGAAGCAGCAAAAATGCTTTGCGCGCAGCAAAATAGTCCGGTTTCGCGCTTAACGGCGAAAGGAATCTCCCGTATTGGCAGTCCGCTGGAAGATATAAACACCGCTATTGAGAATTCTGGAAAACTGGAAGTCTATCGTCTTGAGCAAAATGTGAGCGTACTGGCCACAATTGCCGGTGCAGCGCCCATGATTGGGTTTTTGGGAACAGTGATCGGGATGGTGATCGCCTTCCACCAGCTCGCTACGAGCAGTGGTCAAGCCGAAATGGGAACACTTGCAGAAGGGATCTATACTGCGATGACCACAACGGTTGCCGGTCTCATTGTGGGGATTATCGCCTATATGGGCTATAACCATCTTGTAGTACGTACCGATAAAGTCGTGCACCAGATGGAGGCCAATGCCGTAGAATTCCTTGATCTGTTAAACGAACCTGCTTAATATGAACCTACGCGGAAGAAATAAAATAAGCCCCGAGTTCAGCATGAGCTCTATGACCGATATCGTGTTTTTGCTGCTCATTTTTTTCCTATTGACTTCCCCGGCCATCACCCCAGATGCCCTGGATCTCATTCTGCCAAAGGCGAAGGGAAAAACGAGCAACAAGCAGAATCTTTCAGTAAGCATTACCAAAGATCTTGACTTTTATGTAAATAAGGAACGTGTTCCCCATGCCAGTTTAGAAAGCTTTATCAATAGCGAGCTGAGCGGGGTGGAAGATCCTACGATCATTTTGCGCGCGGCAGAAGGGGTACCCATAGAAGAAGCAGTGAGTGTGATGGATATTGCCAACAGAAATAAATACAAGATTGTTTTGGCCGTAAGGCCCAATTAATAGAAATCAGATTCCCGTTTTACAGAAACCTAGTAAAAAGTGTTGAAAAATGGTACTTTAAGCCGTTTTTTCAACCTGTAAAAAATAAGCGATTTAATTTTTAATATACAACATTGCCCTTTTTAGATACCGTACATAAACGCAAGTCATTCACGATAACAACCATAATCTATGCGTTGTTTATCTTGCTGTTGTTTTTTGTAGGGATGACCTATCTCGATCCGCCGCCAGAAAGTGGGATCGCGATCAACTTTGGTACCAGTGCCACGGGGCAGGGCAACGTACAACCAAAGGCTGCTGTTGCTTCCGCTCCGAGAAATACCGCGCCAGAACCCGAACCGCAAAAAACTGCAGAAGTAAAAGAAGAAGTGGTCACCCAAGAAACTGAAGAAGCGCCGGTGATTAAAGATGAACCCAAGAAAGAAGTCAAAAAGCCCGTTACCGAAAAACCGAAGGAAGAGCCTAAAAAACCGGCGGAAGAACCCAAAAAACCAGACCCAAAGCCCGATAAATCGACTACAGATGCGCTGAGCAGTATTTTAAACGGACCAAAAAGTGAAGGGTCGGCCAAAGGTGGTGAAGGAAATGATGGCAAGCCCGGTGATAAAGGAGACCCAAACGGTTCGCCGGAAGCTTCAAGCTACTATGGTCAAGGCAAGGGATTAGACGGTGATGGTAACTATCAACTAGGTGGCCGTAAAGCACTAAGCAAGCCCAAGCGCGTACAGGAATGTAATGAGGCCGGCATTGTTGTGGTGAGTATAGAAGTAGATCGCGAGGGCAATGTGATTAAAGCTACGCCCGGTGTGCGTGGTACGACCAATAATTCCAAATGTTTACTGGATCCTGCAAAAGCTGCGGCCCTTGCTACGCGTTTTAACGCAGACAGCGAGGCGCCCTCCAGACAGATAGGTAAAATCATCTACAAATTCAGTCTTTCCGATTGATGGATTATCAACAGACTATAGATTGGATGTTTGCACGTTTGCCCATGTTTCAGCGGCAGGGTGCGGCAGCATTTAGAAAAGACCTTACCAATATCAAATTGCTCGATGAGCAGTTGGATCATCCCCACGACCTATACAAAACCATTCATGTCGCCGGAACCAATGGCAAAGGCAGTACCAGTCACATGCTTGCCGCGGTTTTGCAACAAGCGGGTTATAAAACCGGTTTATATACCTCCCCTCATCTAAAGGATTTTAGGGAACGCATTCGTGTAAATGGTGCGATGGTACCACAAAATTTTGTTGTTGCGTTTATTGAAAAACACAAAGAATTTATTGAAGCCCATACACTTTCCTTTTTTGAACTTACGGTGGGGATGGCCTTTCAATATTTTGCGACCGAGCAAGTAGATGTTGCAATCATTGAAGTGGGCATGGGGGGCAGGCTAGACGCCACTAATGTTATTATACCCGAAGTTTCGGTAATCACTAACATTGGCCTTGATCATACGGCATTTTTAGGCACCACGCTCAAAGAAATCGCAGGTGAAAAAGCCGGGATTATAAAGACGGGCATTCCCGTAGTCATTGGCGAAAAGCAGGAAGAAACCACAACGACCTTTATTCAGAAAGCGGTAGCAGCGGGCTGTACGATCAGTTTTGCTTCCGATGACAATTTTCCCGTTTATGCTTCTGATGTACAAGGGATTTATCAAGAAAAGAATAAAAAAACAGTGCTTAAGACCCTGAAAGTACTTCAAGCGCAGGGGAGTTTTTTAATCAAACCAGAACATATACAAGCAGGAATCAGAGATGTCGCCAGCCTCACAGGATTACAGGGACGCTGGCAACAGCTAAAAGATAAACCCAGGGTGTATTGCGATACGGGACACAATAAAGAAGGCTTGCAGGAGGTTTTTAAACAGCTTGAGCAAGAGACGTATGAACAGTTGCATATCGTTATGGGCGTTGTGAGCGATAAGGATCTGGAATCTATTTTGCCTCTTTTTCCCAGTGATGCTTTGTATTATTTCTGCAAGCCCAATTTGGAACGGGGTTTAGACGCGCAGGTTTTAAAAGATAAGGCAGCGCTTTTTAAATTGAATGGTGAGGTTTATACTTCGGTGGAAAAGGCCTATCAAGCGGCGTTAAAAAAAGCAAAGGATGATGATCTGATTTTTGTGGGCGGGAGCACGTTTGTGGTTGCAGAAATAATTTAAAATTATTTTTCAAAAAGTGTTTTGTGATCTTATAAATTGATTTATATTTGCATCCGCTAAGACAAAAGGTTTTACCTGACTAGCGAAGTTCAATACATAGTGGGGCAATTAGCTCAGTTGGTTCAGAGCATCTCGTTTACACCGAGAGGGTCGGGGGTTCGAATCCCTCATTGCCCACTGAATAGGAATAAAATTCCACCAAAAACCCGCAAACATCACTGTTTGCGGGTTTTTTCATTTTTAATAATATCATTTAATACCATATAAATCGGGAGTGATTTTACTCCGGATTTAGCGTCGAAAAGGCCGTGCTTATTGATTTCTTCATTTTTTTATTCTAAAATTATAAAGTACTTTAGAGGAGAAATCCACTTAAAATGGGCCTTTTAATCTCCATATTGTTCCATATTCGAAAAATCAGGACGGTTTCCAACGATCTTGCCAACATTTATTGCCGCATAACTGTTCAAGGCCTACGTTCGGAAATGAACATTTCAAGAAAAGTTCTGGTAAGGAAATGGGATTCCGCTTCAGGACATGTCAAGGGCTTTTAAGCGGAGGCGAACGAGATCAATGCGCATATCAGGAATATTGAAAATGCGATTTAAAAAATATGACGGCTCCATTTAGGATTGTATAGATCTTAACTTAATAGGCAAACCAGAAAAGAAAATCCCTTATTTCGATGGGATAGATCACATTTGTATCAAGTACCCATGTGAATTACGCTATAAATCATAAAGACCTAATTCTTCGTCAGATTTCATTATTTCGATAATGTTCTTTTTCTGAATCATATTCATCTCTAATCGATATGCGGAAATATCTTCAAATTTCACTCATGGATGTTTTCCCACTTTTGTGAAAGGAATTTTACTCGCTTCCAATAATTTCACAACATATGGGGTCGAGAACATCCTAAAACGCTGCTGCTTGAGGTGTCATTTCGGTTGCTACTGGAACTATAGAAATAGGTTTTCCCTGACTAGTGGCTTTTAAATATCAGCTCATAATTTAAATGGAATTATGTTATACAGTAATTTCATCAGTTTTAAGAATTTGATGAATATGAGAACATTAAAGAGTTTAAAATTGCTAGATTCGTTATTTATAAAATGGATATACGAGTAAATTTACTCTTATCCATGCGTTGTGCATAATGCTGACTCGTGCTGAAATTGAACATTTGAACTAAAAAAGCCAACCGCACAAACAGCACATTTGGTTTTTTGCCGACACATAAGCCAACGCTGAAAAAACCAAAAGAGCTGTTTTTCCAACGCTCAAAACAATAAAACCAATTGAAACAATGGAAGAAGAAATATGGAAATACATTCTCTTGAATGGAAAAGCAAATCAACTTCAAGTAAAAAATCCTGTTTTTAAAAAAGGAGAACTTACATCCATTGATGACCTAAAACCATTTAATAAAAAAGATGATGAGGGTAATCCTATTAAACCAACATTAGCAGATGCTAATATGGAGAAAAGAAAAATATATACAGATTTTTTCAAAAAACCCTTTAAAAATCTACTAGTTTTATCAGGTGCTGGCTCTTCAATGGACGTTGGCGGACTTTCAATGTGGCAACTTTGGGAAGAAACAGAAAAGAAATATAAAATTGATAAAACCGAGGAGAATCCAGAAATTGACGGTTTTAAGATTATACGAGATGCTGTAAAATTTGAGTCAGAAGAGAAAAACTTAGAAGCATTGCTTTCTCATATTGAAGGCTACAGTAAATTCATTGAAGATGTAGAAATAAAAATTGGAGAAACGAAAAAACAGCTATCTGAAATTAAAGATGAAATTTTCAAGTTAATAAAAGATAAATGTACTATTCCAGCACCTTCAGATAATTTTCCTCATAAAACTTTTCTGGAAAAATTATTACAACGCAAACAAACAAATCCAAGAATTAAAATTTTCACTCTCAACTATGACTTATTATTTGAATATGCAGCTACAGAAGTAAATGCGATTGTTGTTGATGGTTTTTCTTTTACATTCCCTAGAACATTTAGTGGCAGGTATTTCGATTATGATATTGTACAAAGAGAAGGAAGTAAATTAAAAGCAGAAGACAACTTTATTCAACGAGTTTTCCATCTTCATAAACTACACGGTTCTTTAAATTGGGAACGTGATAATTCTGACCAAAAAATTAAAATAAATAACAACCCAGACAAACCATTAATGGTCTATCCCAGAGATGCTAAATACGAAGATTCTTATGGTCAACCATTTTTCGAAATGATGGCAAGATTTCAAAGAAATCTAAGAAAGAATAATGATACTTTATTAGTTTGTATTGGTTATAGCTTTAATGACAAACATATAAATGCTGCAATTGAAGAGGCATTAAATCAAAACCCAGGATTTCGACTTGCTTCCATTGACCCAGGTTTTGAATCTGATAATATTTCATCATCCTTAAAGGAAATTAAAAAAGTAGCTCAAGAATCTGAAAGAATTCTATTGACCTCAGAATCTTTCACGGAATTTGCAAAGTATTATCCAGAAATAAAAACCTATGAAAACTTTAATCACCAATCCATAAATTTAAATAATGGATAACAAAAAGATTAATCCTTTCAGGCACGAATATTTTCTTGGTTACATTAATCAAGTGCTTCCTCAATATGTAAAAGTTCACTTTCCATCTTCTGTATTGTTAAATGGTTTCACTCATTATGGTCAAGAATTTAATGGTGGTTTAGTTGGCAGTTTTGTTGTCATTGAGGGCAGCAAATATGGCTTTTTAGGAAGAATAACAGAGCTACTACTTCCTGAATCAGAAAGACTTTCATTAAGTGAAAAAGCATTTCAAACTAGTGAATTTCATCCATCAGGTAAAATAGAAATACTCTTATCATTTGATTTGTATGACCCATTAACTGTAAAAAAAGGTTTAACCACTTATCCAAATATTGGAGCTAAAGTTTTTGTGAGTTCAGGAGATTTAGTTCAAGAATATATGTCCAGATTTGGTGTTAGGGCTGATGAAAATACTAATGCAATTAAATTAGGGCATTTAGTTTCTAGTCCAAATATTGATGTAAAAGTTAATTTACAATCTATTTTTGGAAGACATTGTGCAGTTGTAGGTACAACTGGAGGAGGAAAAAGTTTTACTGTAAGTAAGTTGATTGAATCTTTAATTAAGTCAGGTAACAAAGCGATATTGATAGATGCGACAGGAGAATATAATGGCAAATACGAAGGTTTAAAAAATATAAATATTGGAGATGGAGAAAGTGTTTTTCATTATTCTCAGTTAACAATTGACGATTTGTTTTTTATGTTAAAACCTTCACCACGTACACAAACGCCTAAATTAATGGAAGCTATTAGGTCGTTAAAAATCGCTAGCTTATGTGATGGAAAGAATTTAAAGTTTGACGGAAAAGAAATCCCAATAGAATCAGGAATTATCAAGAAAAAGGGATGTAACAAAAAACCTTATGAAGTTTTCTATTACAGAAACATTGGAGTAATTGAAAACGGAATGGCAGATTTTGATTTCTCAAAACTAACCAGACAATTAAACGAAGAATGTGTTTGGGACAATGGCGTAACTTGGGGAGATATTTCTCAAAACGATGTATCATATTGTGTAAGTTTGATTTCAAGAGTAAATAATTTAGCTAATACACCAGAATTAAATCAAGTATTCGGATTTCAAGAAGAAAAAAAAGAAAATGATATAACTGACTTGATTGATGACTTTATATCAGTTGAGAATAAAGATGACAAGTTATTAAGATTAAATCTTAAAGATGTCAAATACGATTTTCAAGTAAGAGAAACATTGGTTAATGCGATTGGAAAATACTTATTGAATAAAGCTAGAAATAGAGATTTTGAAAAATCACCTGTTGTTGTTTTAATTGATGAAGCACACCAATTTTTAAACAAATCAATTAAAGATGAATATTTTGAATCTAAACCTCTAGACGCATTTGACTCAATAGCTAAAGAGTGCAGAAAATATGGACTGTTTTTGTGTATCGCTACCCAAATGCCAAGAGATATCCCTAAAGGTACTTTAAGTCAAATGGGAACTTTTATAGTTCATAGACTTATTAATTATAATGACAAAGAAGCAATAAGTAGTGCTTGTAGTACAGCTAATAAAAATACATTGGACTTCTTACCTATTCTCGGAGAAGGAGAAGCAGTTGTAACTGGTGTGGATTTCCCAATGCCCATTATTATGAAATTCGAAAAACCGATTGAAGAGCCGAATTCAGGAACACCGAAATTGAATATACATGAATAACAAGAATGCCAGCGCTCTAAGCCATACACATTCGCAATTCGCACCAGCCAACGCTGCGCCAAAAATTGCAAAAGAGTATGCCTTGCCAACGCTCATTTCCGAACTAAAAAACAAACATCAGAAAACCAAGCTGAACGTGAAAAGCACTATGCACAACAACGTGTATAAAACATAGCTATTATAGGCTTTACGAAAGGTTTTTGTCTATTTGCAAAGTACGCCAAATTTTTTATTTGGTTATATTTAGAAAAGAAAATTAAACATAAAAATAAAAAATTCGGCTCGTGCTAAATCCGAAAAGTTAGCGTTTATTTATACGCTACGTTTCATGCACAAGACCGTTGTAAAAAATGTGATAAAATCTCCCTGAATTGAACCAAAAATCGTTCATAAAAGCAAAAAATCACGAATTCAAAATTGCAAATAAACTCTCAAAAATCAGCCGCTATAAACACAAAATCGCTCAAAACGGATAAAAACTTGAATTGACAAATTGTGGATAAATAAGCGGATCGAAAATTCCAGCTAGTTTGCTATCTTTCGGCAAGGAGGAAAGAATCCTGTGGATTTTCCCTCAACGAAATCATAGCCATAAACGTAGCCAACAATTGTAATCCAGCCTAAATAAAAGCTACATAATTTTAAACATTATCTACAAAAATGACCTTCGAATTGTTGTTCTGGTTTAATTGATTAAAAATGAAAAGCCAACTTCAAAGTTTTACTGTATAAGTTAAATCTGGTAATTAACTAGTTTTGATTTAGTTTTGAAAACATGAAAATTACTTTTATTATACTAGTTTTTATTAGTCTTAATGTGTGTTATGCTCAAACTCAGATAGGTCAGGATATAGATGGTGAAGCTCCAGAAAATAGTTTTGGTAATAGTGTAAGTTTATCTTCTAATGGTTCAATAGTGGCAATTGGAGGTTATAGAAATGCTGAGAATGGTAGGTGGTCTGGTCATGTTCAAGTTTATCAGAACGTTAATGACAACTGGGTGCAGATAGGACAGGATATAAATGGAGATGGTCCTGATCAGCAATTTGGTTACTCAGTAAGTCTCAGTGCAAATGGGGATATACTAGCAATTGGAGCTTTAACAGGTTCTGCAAAAGTATATCAAAACCAGAATGATGATTGGGTCCAAATAGGAAGTACCTTATTTGGAGGGAGTTCAGATAATTTCGGAAATTCAGTATCTCTTAACAGTGATGGTAATATTCTGGCTATAGGTGCGCCGGCGGATACTAACAAGAATGGGATAAATGCAGGTAGTGCGCGGGTTTATGAAAATCTCAATGGCAATTGGATACAAATAGGAAGCACTATAGATGGTGGTGAGGGCAATAATGATAGATTTGGTCATTCTGTACGTCTTAGTGGTGATGGCTCTATTTTAGCTGTTGGCGCTATTCAAAATTTTGCTCCAGGGTTTGTTAAAATATTTGAAAATCAAGGCGGCAATTGGGTGCAATTAGGATCAAATATTGTTGGTCAAGCAGCAGGAGATAATTATGGTTTTTCTGTTGATTTGAGTGCTAATGGAACCAGTGTAGCTATAGGATCTGAAAATGCCAGTGCGGGTGCTGGTCATGTTAGAATTTATAAATACCAATCAAATGCATGGGGGCAAATAGGTAATACGATAATTGGAGAAAATTCAGGAGATAGTTCAGGAGATTCTGTTTCTCTTAATGATGATGGAGCTATTGTAGCTATAGGAGCACCAGGAAATTCTGATCAAAGACCGCTCTCTGGACATGCAAGAGTATTTGAAAACCAAGGTGGTAATTGGGTGCAATTAGGAGAAGATATTGATGGCGAAGGATCTATTGATCTTTCAGGGTTTTCGGTAAGTCTTAATGCAGAGGGTTCAGTATTAGCTGTAGGTGCGCCTTTCAACGATGGGATAAATGGTGAACAGTCAGGTCATGTTCGTGTGTATGATATGGGGCCACGTCTGACTGCACCAATATTCGATTCTGTAGTTTCTATATGTGAAGGCGATACATTGAACCCACTTCCTACAACATCCAATAATGGTATTACAGGATCATGGTCGCCAGCCATAGATAATACACAAACCACAACTTATACTTTTACGCCTGATTCAGGACAATTAGCTAGAGCAACTACTTTTACAATAGAAGTTAATGAACGTGTCACACCAGAATTTGATTCTATTATGCCTATTTGTGCTGGCGATATGTTAACCACCTTGCCAACAACCTCCAATAATGGCATTATAGGGACTTGGTCACCAACTTTGGATAACACTCAAACGACAACCTATACCTTTACACCAAATGCAGAGGAATGCAGTATATCAACTGTTCTAATTATAGAAGTTAATGAACTTGTAACACCAGAATTTGATTCTATTGTACCTATTTGTGCAGGTGGGACTTTAAATCTCTTACCTACAACATCCAATAATGGTATTACAGGTACATGGTCGCCGATCTTAGACAATACACAAACCACGATGTATACTTTTACACCAAATTCCAGTGCGTGTACTTCAACCACACAACTTGAAATTATAGTCAATGAAATTGATGAACTAGAGATTATGTTAGAAGTTTTGTCTGCACCTTCTAGCAATTTTGGTATTAAGGCTAATGTTTCAGGTGGGTCTGGTTATTATGAATATCAATTAGATGATGGCTTTTGGGTAACGTCAAATGTTTTTAATGATCTCAATGATTGTGATCAATACACCATTTCAGTAAGAGATATTAATGGTTGTGGCACAGAGGCAAGTGCTGTTATTCAGATATTAATTTATCCCAAATACTTCACGCCTAATGGTGATGGTGTAAATGAGAGATGGAATATAAAATGCTTAAGCTATCAGCCATTAGCAAAGATTTATATATTTGATAGATATGGCAAATTACTTAATAAAATTTCCCCTAGTGGAATGGGTTGGGATGGTACATATAAAGGAAAAGCATTACCGTCAAATGATTATTGGTTTGTGGCAGAGTATCTTGATGATTTAAATATTAAGAAGACATTTAAATCACATATTACATTAAAACGTTAATATTTAATTTTACTCTAATGTCAAGTTAGAAGAGGAGTATGATGGGAGACTATTACGTACGGTTCTTTGAAAGGCTTGGGGTGAAATTCGCTTGTCTACTCGACCTGAGACACTTTGGAATACATTTGAGAAAAATCCGGCTGAAATTGAAAAATCCAACGGAACTGACTGAAAAACGAAATCGCTAACTGAAATAAATTTCTAAATGGACAAGCTAAACCGAATACCGAGCAAAACGAAACGGAAATGAAAGAATTTATACAATATTAAAATATTTCGGCTAATTATAATCTAATGGATAAAAAAGAATTTGAAGAAAAAAAGAAACTTGAAAAGAATGAATTACAAGAGGCTATAACAAAGGAAGGAGATGATATTAGAAAAAGTTTACTTGATAAGCTTTTCAATCTAAATACTTTATTAAGTGCTACTTTTTTAGTGCTTTTTCAATTAGACATAAAATCCTTTGACATTAAATTATTGAATATTCTGCCTTTCTGTACAGTAATATTAATTCTACTTTATCAACTTTATGGTTTAAGAATACTAGGTGCAGCATATTACAAATTGGAAAAATGGAAAGCAGAGAATTTAAATTTGATATTAGATATGAATAATATCAGTTTGTATATAATTCAACTTGCCATATTGCTAACCTTGATCGAAATCGGATATTTGTTTTATATATTTCTAAAATAAAAATATAGCTAAATAATAACGGCGCACAACACAAAACTAAGGTAAAAACAACGCTGCCTCAACATGAAATTTGGGGTGTGTAAATTAAACTCTGTCCGGTTCACTTTTTCTCCATTCCAAAACCGGTCAAATCTTGTATTTGGCCGGTTTTGGAATGCGACCTAGCGTCAGCGCCACGTATGGGGGCGCCCCGATTAATGTCCAGACCTATACGGTCCCCAAATTTAATGTAAAGTTGCTGAACGGTCAAGCTCCAGTTGTGCAACGGGCTCGTCCATTTCCTTTCGATGTTCCTGGTGGCGAGGTACACCAGTTTGAGCAGCGCCATGTCGCTGGTGAAGGCACCCTTGGTCTTGGTCACCTTGCGGACCTGGCGATGGAAGCCTTCCACGGCATTGGTGGTATATATGATCTTTCTGATGGGCTCCGTGTATTGGAAGTACTGTGACAGCTGTTCCCAATTACGTTGCCAGCTCTCGATGACCACGGGGTATCTATCGCCCCATTTTTCCTCCAGGTCCAGCAATCCGTCCTCGGCAACCTCTTTGCTTGTAGCACGGTACACCAGTTTCAGGTCGCGCATGAACTCCTTTTGGTCCTTTGATGCAATATATTTAAGGGAGTTCCTTATCTGATGTACGACGCAGAGCTGTACCTGCGCTTTAGGGAATACGCTCAATATCGCATCGGTAAAGCCCCTGAGGTTATCCGTACAGGCGATCAGGATATCCTTGAGCC
>DRGP01000043.1 GCA_011050015.1 Leeuwenhoekiella sp.
CCTATACTTCCCATATTTACACCTTCCGGCGCAGCTACTTCAAAAATGGCACCCGTGTAATAATTAAGGCCGCGGGCAAGGGTAATATTTAGTTCCAAAATGGCCGTTTTCAGGCCCAATTGGTCGATTTTATCAAAAATATAGGCGATTTCTTCAATGCCCTGTAAACCTGTTTCTGAATTTTTAAGGAGTTCACGCAGTAAATCCAGACGTTCTGCATTACTTCCGCTGGCGCGGAAAATAGGGCGAATCTTGTCAATCGCTTCTTCTGTGATTCCTTTACCCAGCATTTCACGCACCACGCCGTCCTCTCCTATTTTATCTAGTTTATCGAGCGCCACCGTAAAATCAATTAACTTGTCTGAGGCGCCGATAACTTCAGCAATACCCGAAAGAATTTTTCGGTTATTCATTTTGATCGTTACGCCTTCTAATCCCAGATCACTAAAAACGGCATCATACAGCTGAATAAACGTCACTTCCTGCACCAGTGAATCTGAACCGACCGCATCTGCATCGCATTGCAAAAATTCCCTGAAACGTCCCTTTTGTGGTCGGTCTGCACGCCATACCAATTGCATTTGATACCGTTTAAACGGAAATTCCAATTCGTTCTGGTGCTGTACAACATAGCGGGCAAAAGGCACCGTAAGATCATAACGAAGCGCTTTTTCGGAAATTTGATTGCCCAGCGCGTTGCTGTCTTTTTCCGCGTAAGCGCTATCACTTGTTTTATTCAAAAAATCCCCACTGTTCAAGATTTTAAAAATCAACCGATCGCCCTCTTCCCCATATTTTCCCATTAACGTATCTGTATTTTCAAAAGACGGTGTTTCTATGGGCTGAAAACCAAAAAGCTCAAAATTATGACGTAACACCTTGATGATGTGATTTCTTTGCTGTACTTCCTTTGGAGAGAAGTCACGGGTACCTTTGGGAATGCTCGGTTTTTGGGCCATAATTGAATTTTGTGCCTGCAAATATCCTAAAAATTGACCATATGTAATTCTTATTTTTCAAAAACAGTAACTTTATGGTGCTACTTCAGACACATAGATGTAATTTAGATCCTTATGCTTTCACTTTTCAGGGAAAATATCCGCATTGCCTTTGATTCCATTCGGGGTAATTTATTGCGTACCATTCTTACCATTGTCATCATCGCCATCGGTATCACCGCGCTTGTGGCCATTCTGAGCTTGGTGGGCGCGCTTGAGAATACAATAAGCAGTGACTTTTCTTCCATGGGAGCAAATACCTTTAGCTTACAGCGCTACGAGCGCACCACACAGCGCCGTGGCAGTGGAGAGCGGGAAAAAATAAATCCGGTGATCGGTTACCGCCAAGTCAAGGAATTTGAAGATAATTATGAATACCCGTTTACTCATGTTTCCACATCTTTTACGGGCACCGATGGTGCCGAAGTGCGCTACGGGGCTAAAAAAACAGACCCTGAAGTAACCGTGCTGGGGGTGAATGAAAATTTTATCCAGAACACTGGCTTAAATTTGCAAGCTGGGCGTGAGTTTAATGTTTTTGATATTTCAAATAACAGCAATGTGTGCGTTTTGGGAAGTGATTTTAAAAAAGGACTTTTTGAAAATACAAATCCCATAGGTAAAACGATAAGCGTGCGCGGCACCAAGTTTAAGATCATTGGCCTACTGGAAGAAAAAGGGTCCACCTTTGGAAATAATCAAGATCTACGGGTCATGATCCCCATTCAGGCGGCGCGTTCTATGTTTACCCAACCTAATATTAATTATAATGTAAGTGTGAAAGTAGATAATAAGGAAATTATGGAAGGTGCGCAGGACGATGCCATTATCACTTTTAGGAATATACGCAGACTTTCACCCGTGGAGGAAAATAATTTTGGTATGCAGCGCAGTGATGATCTGCTCAACCAGATTTCGAATATTTCGGGGTACTTATCACTGGCCGCATGGGTCATCAGTTTAATTACCATTCTGGGCTCTTCGATCGCGCTCATGAACATCATGTTGGTTTCGGTCACAGAACGAACGCGTGAAATAGGGGTACGCAAGGCGCTGGGTGCCAAAAAATCTACCATTGCTGGCCAGTTCTTTATGGAAACCCTTATGGTGGGCCAACTGGGCGGCATTCTGGGAATTATCCTTGGTATAGGTATCGGCCTTGCTATTTCCTCGGTAGCTAATTTTAATTTTACTACACCTTGGGGAGCGATGATTGCGGCTACCGCGGTAACGCTGCTTGTCGCGATTTTTAGCGGTTCTATTCCCGCGGTCAAGGCTTCACGCCTCGATCCTATTGAGTCTTTACGTTATGAATGATTGGTAATGATTGGTTTCGATACACCGCACCCCTGGAGCGGCACTCAACCACCTGTATTTCGGGTTTCATGGGGACTTTTCAGTAACGATCACGAGAAGATATGATTTCCCTATGGAAACGGATCCCAGGTGGCTGAGTGTTTGGCAGCGCCGAACGTAACGAAGCCGGGGTTTCGATACACCGCACCCCTGGAGCGGCACTCAACCACCTGTATTTTGGGTTTTATGGGGACTTTCAGTAACGATTACGATAAGATAGCACAAAGACCTGTAAGCCCATTTTCGAAAAGAATTCTAGGTGGCTGAATGCTCGGCAGCGCCGAACGTACCGAAGCCGGGGTTTCGATACACCGCGCCCCGGCGCGGCACTCAACCACCTGTATTTCGGGTTTCATGGGGACTTTTCAGTAACGATTACGATAAGATAGCACAAAGACCTGTAAGCCCATTTTCGAAAAGAATTCTAGGTGGCTGAGTGCTCGGCAGCGCCGAACGTACCGAAGCGACCGGCTTATAATAGCGAATATTCAGTTTTTCCTAAAAATCTTCTTTGCAAGTTCTGGAAGTAAATAATGCTCTCCGCGCATAAGGGCTTCCTTTTTCTTTCGACTCCATCCCTGTACCTGCTTTTCCCTGTAAAAGGCATGGTCAATACGTTCATATTCCTCATAATATAAAAGATGAACGGGCAGTCTTTTTGCCGTGTAGTTGGCGCCCTCACCGTTCTGGTGCTGCTCCATTCTTATGGATAGGTCTTTAGTGCTTCCGGTATAGTAACTGTCATCGCAGCATAATAAAATATAGGTATAGCCTTTTGCCATGTTTAAATTTTTGGTTTAATGCCGGGGTTTCGATACAACGCGCCCCCGGCGCGGCACTCAACCACCTGTATTTTAGGTATCATGGAGAATTTTCAGTAACGATCACGATAAGATAGCACAAAGACCTAGACGTAGCGTGTTTTTCTCAGCTACTGACTTGATAAACCGAAGCTTTTTTATTGTTTTTTGATAAACTGGCTTATTTTAGAAAGGTTTTTATAGGCCAATACTTTAACGGGGAAATTCACCTTATTTTTTCGAAGTACTTTATAATCTTCTTTTGATTTTACGATCAGGCTTTTTATAGAGCGGTTACTGGCCCCGCCTACGCGCATTTTAGTAATTACGCTGGGGAAATAGGTGAATTCTAAGTTTTCATCACTAAAAATACGTAGCATCAAATCATAATCTGCCGCAATATGATAATCCAAACTAAAATGACCGTGTTTTTTATATACTTCTTTCTTGAGATATAAGGTAGGGTGCGCAGGCATCCATCCACGGGAAAGCAATTTCTTATAGAACGGTCGGCTTTTCCAGTAACGCACTACTTTATTGGTATTTTCCTTTTCTACATAGAGCAGATCTCCATACACACCGTCTGCTCCATTTTTGATTTGCGTCACAACCTCCTCAAGCACCGTAGGGGCTGCTAGAAGATCATCAGAATGAACAAAACCTATAATTTCACCTGTGGCAGCAACTACACCTTTGTTCAAGGCATCATAAATACCTTTATCGGGTGCGCTTATTACCTGTATTCTGGGATCATTGTAAGCTTCGACAAGTGCTACCGTATCATCTGAAGAGGCTCCATCTATAATTAAGTGCTCAATGTCTTTATAGGTCTGAGACAAAACGCTGTCTATCGCTGTTTTAATGCTGGAAGCACTGTTATAAGTGGCCGTGATTATACTTACTTTCATGGTTTTATTTTATACACTTCTAGAAACTTACACAGCGCATAGACTTTACCCCCACCACAACTTTTAAAAACCTGTGAGGGATTTATTTAAATTACTTTTTTAAAATAAGCAATGGTCTTTTTAAGTCCTTCTTCCAGTTGAGTATTGGGTTCCCAACCGTCCAGTTTTTCCTTGGCCAGACTAATATCGGGCTGGCGTTGCTTCGGGTCATCCTGTGGGAGCGGCATATGCTTGATTTGTGAAGTCGAACCGGTCAATTCAATAATTTTTGAGGCCAGCTCCAGCATCGTAAATTCATTGGGATTCCCCAGGTTTACGGGTCCCAAAAATGTTTTTTCGCTATTCATCATACGGATCATCCCTTCCACAAGATCATCCACATATTGAAAAGAACGTGTTTGCTTTCCATCACCATAAATGGTAATATCTTGTCCCTTAAGCGCCTGTACGATAAAATTAGATACTACCCTACCGTCTGAAGGGTTCATATTAGGACCATAAGTATTGAAAATACGTATGATCTTAATGGCGACATCATTCTGGTTATGATAGTCCATAAACAAGGTTTCCGCGCAGCGTTTACCCTCGTCATAACAAGAACGCAAACCTATAGGGTTTACATGGCCCCAATAGCTTTCAGGCTGGGGATGCACCTGGGGGTCGCCATAGACTTCGCTGGTACTGGCCTGTAGGATCTTGGCCTTTACGCGTTTGGCAAGCCCCAACATATTGATCGCGCCCATAACAGAGGTCTTGATGGTTTTGATCGCGTTATATTGATAATGAATGGGACTCGCGGGGCAGGCCAGGTTATAGATCTCATCGACCTCGGCATAATAGGGATGGGTAATATCATGGCGCACCAGTTCAAAGTACGGATTATCCATAAGAGGCACCACGTTTTGCTTAGCGCCTGTAAAGTAGTTGTCCAGGCAGAGAATGTGATTGCCTTCGTTAAGTAAGCGCTCACTTAAATGCGAACCTATAAAACCGGCACCGCCAGTGATGAGAATTTTTTTCATTGATCAAAAGTATTAAAATGCTTTACGAACGATAAAACTATTTAAAAAATTATTTCTGAATATGATCCCAATGATAATTTTCTAAAAAGAACCAACTAATTGACATAAAGATAACCTAACCGCACACGGAACGGTGGTTTCGATACACCGCGCCAGTGGCGTGGCACTCAACCACCTGTATTTCGGTTTTCACGGGGAACTTTATCATAGCAAAATAGTATAAACATCTGTAATCCACTCATAAAAATGGATCAAAGGTGGTAGAGTATTCAGCAACGCCGTATGTACCCAAGTCACCGGCAATAAATTCTACAGTGCCGGCTATAAAAAAATATTGTACAGTTCATCAAACAACCTGTCCTAACTTTAACGGATAATCCTGCCTTAAGGCGATTTTTAAAAAGTATATTTGCGGCATATTTCAGTAAGCTTTTATATAACATATAGAGGTTTGTAACTATATATAGTTATGAAATTCAATCATTTAGAAATGTAAATATTACGTGTTTTGCTGATAAATCTTCCATTCTATAAAAAGAAAATTTATAGCTTGACATACTATGTTAACAACGCACGAATCTGAGCATATACCTGGAAAATTATCGTACAGCAGTAATACATTTCCGGTTTATACAATTTTGGGCTTCTAGATAAAGCCTAAACTATATTTAGATCAATGAATAGTAAAATCAGAATTGCAGTAATTGGGCTTGGCTACGTAGGCCTACCCCTGGCAAGGCTTTTGGCAACAAAGTATACCGTTACGGGGTTTGACATCGATAAAACCCGAGTAGAACAACTTAAAAACGGCCATGACCGGACCCTCGAGATTGAGGATGAAATCCTTCAAGCAGTTCTCGTAAACAACAATACAGATAAAAAAAAGGGACTTTACTGTTCTACACAAATAGAAGATATAGCCCATTGTACGTATTACATAATTACCGTTCCCACTCCTATAGATAAAAACAAAAGGCCAGACCTTACCCCTTTGCTAAAATCAAGTGAAACCGTGGGAAAGGTTTTAAAGAAAGGAGATATCGTCATTTATGAATCAACCGTTTATCCTGGTGTAACCGAAGATGAATGTATGCCGGTGCTGGAAAGTACAAGCGGCCTTAAATTTAATGAAGATTTTTTTGTGGGCTATTCGCCCGAACGAATCAATCCCGGGGACAAGGAACATACCGTAGAAAAAATAATGAAGGTCACTGCAGGATCCACCCCAGAAACGGGTAAAAAAGTTGATGCACTGTATAACAACGTGATCACAGCAGGCACGCACCTTGCTCCTAGCATTAAAGTGGCCGAAGCCGCCAAGGTGATCGAAAATTCCCAGCGCGACATCAATATCGCATTTGTGAACGAACTCGCTAAGATATTCAATAAACTGAACATTGATACCCACGCTGTTCTAAAAGCAGCTGGCACTAAATGGAATTTTCTGCCTTTTAAACCAGGCCTCGTGGGTGGTCACTGTATAGGCGTTGACCCTTACTACTTGGCTCAGAAAGCACAAGAACTGGGCTATCACCCTGAAATTATTCTCGCCGGCAGACGGTTGAACGACTCCATGGGGAACTATGTGGCATCTGAGGTGATCAAGCTGATGGTACAGAACAACCACAGAATAAAAGGTGCTCATATTCTTGTGCTGGGCATTACCTTTAAAGAAGATTGCCCCGATGTAAGGAATACCAAAGCGGTAGATGTGGTCAAAGAACTGCAACAATACAATACCGAGATCACCATTTACGATCCTTTGGCAAACCCAAATGAAGTACAGCACGAATATGGCATCGAGACTACCCGCACGCTACCTGATCAAAAATTCGATGCCGTAGTTTTGACCGTAGCCCATAAAGCATTTTTATCAATGGATATAAACACACTTAAAAGTAAAAGAGCTGTGGTTTATGATGTGAAGGGAGTTTTAAAAGAAGTTGACGGGAAGTTGTAGAAAATCCTAGAATTATACTACAACTAAGAAAAAGAGAAAATAGATAAATTATGTGCGAATAGATTAATTTTTAATCGTTCAAAAAGCATCCAAGTATGAATAAGAAAATACTAATTACTGGCGGTGCAGGATTTATAGGTTCACACGTTGTACGGGAATTTATAAATAAATATCCGAATTATTATATTTATAATTTGGATGCGCTTACCTATGCCGGGAACCTTGAAAATTTAAAGGATGTAGAAAACGCAGACAACTATACCTTTCTTAAAGCTGATATTAATGATATAGCTGTAATTAACGATATTTTTCAAAAATATCAATTCGATAGTATAATACACTTAGCTGCAGAATCTCATGTAGAC
>DRGP01000044.1 GCA_011050015.1 Leeuwenhoekiella sp.
GTTCAGATGTTTTTACTTTGATATGTAATGGTAGCTCTTGTAATTGTTCAATTAGAATAATCTTGATTCTTTCTACGAGCATTTCTTCTTCGTTCTGCACTATTTCAAAATCATTGGCGTGAAGCACGGTTGTTACTGCATTGATGATTTCACTGTCTGTTTTATTTGGTGCTTCTACTAACAATCTTCCCAATTCCAATGAAAGTACGGTTACTTCAAGTTCTTGTAACTCCTGCATAATTACTTTTAAGCAGCGATTACAGACCATATTCTTAATCCAAAATTCTTTTGGTTTGCTCATAGTATATAATGTATTGTCATTGAGTTTTAACTCAATGGTTTGAAAGGTTAAGACCTAACAGGGTTAATGGTGTATAGTATTGTTGGGAATAGAGTACAACAAATGTTAGCCAGAAGTGAAACTTTGGCTATAGAGGTAATGCAGATTAAAGTCAATCTGCGATGTAGAAAATCAAATTAAGAAGGTCTCGTTGAGAATTATAATATCTGTAGATAATAAAGGCGGCCTATAGGTTTTAAAAGAAATGACTTTTTCTTCTAGCCCCTCGAACAGATTAATATAAGTATTAAAAAAAGTATTTAAGAAAACTAAAGTCTCAATCTCTAAAATTGTATTGGACTTCTTAAAGGTGTCATCTCCTTCTTTTACAATGGTCTGATTATCGCAACAATCCTTCTCTTGTATGGAAGTACATTGCTTGGAATTATTATCTTTTTTTTGTACAATCTCCATACAGGATTCTGCCTTACTAAAAAAAGCCATATCCACCAATTTATTACAGCAAAAGTGCATATCCACCGTGAAAGAAGAAGTAGAAAACAGTATAAAAACTGCTAAAAAAAAAGATAGTATTTTGGTAAAAAAAGATTTCACAGTATTAATAAATTTTGTCTAACATTAAATGTTTTCGTAAATTAAATGCTGCTGTTTAACAAGCTTGTTATCAAATTTTTATGAATTAACAGCAAAATTAATTAATGCGAAGATAATTTTAAAGGTTCAACAGAAATATGATTTTTGTCATTAATGCAGATTAACTCAAAATTTAAGTTGTAAGAGCACATATATGGTTCGTGGTAAACTTGGTATGATCCCTGGGCCCGGATAGCCCGTCGCACGGCGTGTAAAATAACTTTCGTTCAAAACATTGTTGACCCCCGCTTCCAGTTTAAACCGATTATAGGTATAGGAAAAAGAAAGATCCATAATATTATAGGCAGGTATTTCACCTACAATACCACTCTGGCTTTGAAAATCCCTGGGCGAATTGGTGGCATCGGTAAACTGTTGGCCCAAATAAGTATATTGCAAACTACCCAAAAAGTCTTTATACCCAAAATTTAATCCTGTTTTTAGGTTAATACCGGGAATGAACTCCACTTTTTTGCCCTTCACATTGTTTTCTTGGGAAGAGGTGTATTTTGAATCTGTAAGGGCCAGGTTGACAAAAGTACCGAGTTTGATATCGTTTTTTTCTGTGGACAGGGTTTCCCATATATTCCAGTCCACAAAACTTTCAATGCCATAGGTAATGGCATCCCCTATGTTCCCTCTAAACCGCTCCTGTTGGATATCACTTACTTCCCGTAATATCACACCCAAACGATCTTTGTAATTTAAAAAAAATGCTCCCACATCATAGGAAAGGTATTTCTTTATTCGCCCGCGAGCCCCTATATCAAAAGTATATCCTTGCTCATCTTTGATGTTGGGATCTACGGTCAATGACGGATTGGTAATTCTAATATCATTAAAAGTAACCGAGCGGTAATTCTGGCTTATATTCCCATATAGTTCAACCGTTTTATGGGGTTTATAACTTAGCCCAACACCCAATAAAATAAAAGAACGTTCAAGATCACGGTTATCCGCCACATCTTCGTTTAAGATGGGGTTACCTGCAATATCAAAGTTGATCCGTTTAAATTCGCCCCTACTTCTAGTCTTTATATATTCAAACCGTAGCCCAGGAGTTACCGAAATTTTTTCGGAGAACTTAAAGACATTTTCGGAAAACAGGGCAAGGTTCAAGTTCGGAAACCTAAAATCGCTTTGCCTTGGGTAGTTGGGGTAGGTCTGTTCTTCAAAATTAAAATTGGCGTTGCTGCCGTTGCTGCCGGGCCCCTGCCGCTCTGTATTATTGGATTGATAGTACTTTCCACCAAAAAGCACCGTATTCTCTTTTCCGAAGAAATTATACCGCGTCAACAAACGGGCCTCTGCCCCCCAATTGTTAAAATTACCTACTATCAATTCCCTTGGAGCCTCCACATCATCCTCCTGTGAAACCCTGTTTTCGCGAAAACCAACCGATTTCCTATAGGCGTCCAAGGCAAAGAGGTTGAGGCTAAAATCGGTTTTATTGCTCAAAGCGTGTTCCAATCGCATAGCATATAATTTCCAATCCACATTAAACCAGTTTCGGGTTCGGTTGCTAAACGTGGGGTCTTCCTCAAACTGTTCATCGGTAAGACCGCCCGGTTGCTGTGCCAAATAGTTTAAATAGCTTACCTCAAAGGAAATTTTGGTCCTTTCTGTAGGCGAATAATCCAAATGTACGTAGCCATTGAAGGATTCAAACTGGGAGTTGGGACGAAAACTATTTCCTTTTTTATAGTTGAAAAAAGTATAATAACCTACCTTGCCCAAGGTCCCGCCTAAACTGTTAAAACTGGTGAACAAGTTGTAAGAACCCAAGGATTGCCGGGATATCCACTCTATTTTCTTGTTGGGATCGGGTTGTTTCAGTTTAAAATTGATAAGGCCTCCAAATTGTGTCCCATACTGCAAAGATGCCGCACCGCGTACCACTTCGATCTCTGAAATGGATTCAGCCGGCGGTGTATAGTAACTTTCGGGATATCCCAGTACATCTGCAGAGATGTCATAACCATTTTGTCTTGTATTGAAGTTTGCACTGCGGTTGGGATTGAGGCCACGCCCACCAATATTCAATTGCAGTCCCGCATCGTTGTTTTCGTAGATATTGAGCCCGACCACTTGGGAGTATATCTGCCTGGCATTACCGCCGGCAAGGTTAGCGGTAAGGTTGCTTACCAATACCACTTCGCTCTTCTTGCCCGCATAAATGGCAGTTCCCTCAACGTCCCTTAATCGTTTTAGGGCGAAAAGGCGTTCTTTTCTTTGGGTGACCACTACTTCAGAAAGTTCTATGCCCAAAGATTCAAGTTCTAAGTTCAGTGACGTATCATCGGAAATGCTAACCTCGTGATCCAGTATAGCATACTCGTAGGCAAATACGGTAAAATTATAGGTCCCTTTTGGAATGTCCTGAAATTTGAAATCCCCAAAATCATTCGTGATGGTTGATTTTCTTAGAGTAGTGAGAAACACTTCGGCATTTGGGACAGGTTCGTTGGAAGCTGCAGAAACTACTTTTCCCTGAACCACATATTGTGCAAACATTGCAGAACTTGTGAAGGCAAAAAATAGGGTTGCGATTATATGTTCTTTTTTTAAATACATTTTTTTGTTTAAAAACCTTTGATTTCATCCTTAAATTCCAATATCCAGTCCTTAGGCCCAAACGACTCTTCTTGCTCCAGTAAATTTACTTTTGGGTCAATATAAGGTTGGCTAAGCCTGCCATTCAGTGCTACATAGCTCTCTACATAGACCGCTACATTTTTATGGCCTTGTGCTGTAAAATGTTTTCCGAGGAACTGGGCGTACTGAAGGATAAAGTCGGGTTGGGTGCTCATCTGTTTTTCCTGAAATGTTGACAGAAAATCGGTATTGTCAACAAGGAAAGCTGTTCCCTTTTTTTTATCCACAATCTTAAATTGTGCATATCCAGCTTTTTCCATTAGCATTACCCGCCAAGAAAAACGGTATCCCTCCTCGGTCCAAAAAAGCTCGTTTTTGTAGAGCAGATAACGCCAAGGAAAAAGTAACTGAAAGGCAATAAACAAACCCACGATAAGCATTGGGGCCATGGTTTTATTGCGATAGGTTTTATTGCGTATCCCTGCATCTGCCTTTTCCTTTTTAATCCTAAAAATAGTCGAAAGCGTTTTCAATATTTTATGGTGGACTCCCGCATCGAAAAAAACGAGTGCGCTCACTATCATCACATAAGGGAACATACCTATGGGAAAGAGGATGCGGGTCATCAAATGAAAAATTACCACCAGACCGAAAGCTGCCCAACGGGTGGGTCTATAAAACAACAAAAACGGTATCGCCAGATCATAGGCGGCACCGCCCCAGCTAAAGGCATAGTGAAGCCATTGTTGCTGCATTAAATTTCCCAACAATGGCAGGTCATATTGGGCCGGCAACCATATCTTAAGCGGCATTGCCCCAACGAGCCAGTCGCTGTTCAGTTTTGCCAGACCGGCGTAGAAATAGACTAGTGCAATCAATAATTTTATGGCATCAACGGTCCATTTGGGAATCTGTTTATAGGCCTTATCCTTATTCCTTTGTGCATCCATTGAATAATAGGCATTTGCGGGAAGGAAGATCATTAAAAAACTAAGACAACTAATAAAATAGTAATGGTTAAGATAGGTCGTCTTATCCATCAACTCGATGTAGGTAAAGCTTAAAAAGAAAAGGATGATCGCCATTCTGTATCGATACCCCAACGCAATGCAGATTGCGGAGATACCGCAGATAAAGAACAATAAATAGGTGTAAACACCCAAAGGCCGTACCCATTCAAACCCATAATATGAAAAAAAGAATTTGGGTTGAATATAAAGTTTATCGATCCAGCCATAGCTCCAAAAACGGACGATGCCAAAAAACATCATCAGTCCAAAAAAAATACGAAAGACCGCCAACGGGGCAGCCTCTGTAGTTATATTTCGGTATGCATTTAAACGTGAGGCCATTGACTAATCGCCATCGGCATCTACATAATCCACATTTATGCTCAGTGCCTGCAACATATCCACTTTTAAGAGGATAACGTTGCGTTGTAGCTCATCATAAGTACTTAGCATTTTGGTATTGTCAGTTTCAATCTGTAGAGCAAAATTATTGTTCAGTTCATTTGCCTGGGTTTCTGCAGCATTGAACTGCGCATTGATAAGGCCACCTAGATCCTCCCCATTTTTAATACTGTTCAAAAAATCAAGATAGGTCTTGAAGCTTTCCCCGGTAGTATTGTTGTTAAAGTATTTTCCGTTGAAAAAATCCTGGCTTGCCTTAACTGCTGTTAGCATCAATTGTTTGGAAAAATCTTTTTTATAGCGCGCCTCTACATTTTCGGGTAATGGTTGTTGGGAGAAAACACCTGCGGGTATCCCTACTTTACCCGCCCGCAACGATTTTTCAAAATAGAATATATAGTCGTTCGTTAGTTTGTCAACAGATCCAGTAGCCGAAGAACTAGTATTTGCAACAAAAACATCCCTAAAGTTGGCATTCCAATCATCGAGTACTGTTGTGGTCAATTGCAGGATAGTTTCCGTAAGGGTGCCGAGATAATTTTTATATCCCAGGGCATTGCCGTTGGTAGTATAGAAACTTACAATTTCGGTATCTGTTGCTCCAAGACCGTTGATCAGATAATCTATAGCAGGGAAACCCTGTACATCCATTGTAGATGGCAAGGCCAGATCGTAAGAACCGGTGGCTACAAAATCTTCAATTTTTTGGGTGTTTGATGGATAAATATTCAGTCGGTTTCTGTACCGTAACTCTTCGGCCTTGCCTATTTCGAACATAGAGACCTTTTGAAAGGAAATGTAGGCCGCTGTCCACGAGGCGCGCAAACTCTGTAGGCTTGCCTCTGTAGGCTCATTTGAATAGACCGTTGCGGCATTGTTCAGGTTTTCGGCCTCTGTTTTAAAAGAAGTATATGCAGGGACAATGATATTATCTGCCCAATTTAAAAGCATTGCGCCACGATCAAAATTATTGTTAGCCGGTGGCAAGTTTTCGTTCCCATTATCTTTTGAACACGCTACAATCAGCAGTCCGATACTAATAAAACTCCAAAGTTTCCAGTGTTTCATAACTATTTTTTTTAAATCAACCGATTTTTCCATCGGCGGTAAATCGGTTGATGTGGCTAATTCAATTTTTATTTAATTTGCGCTGGCAGCTTGCTCGACCGTGAAGTCAAATTTAGCGGCAATAGCTTCAGTAATACTGTCCAGTGTTGAAGGTTCAAGGTCCCAAAAACCATTGAGTCCATCCGCCAAGAGAGCAGATGTAAAACCATCAACTTCGCTTGTGCTAAAGAAGGAAGTATCTGTACTCTGGTTTCTAGTAAAACGCAAGCTAAAAACAAACCCATAACCCTCAGAAAGGTTTTGGAATGCGGCGCCAAAATCACCGTTTGCAAGCAAATTTTTTCCTTGTTGTAAATAGTATACCGCACGTATGGCAATTACCTCGGATATTTTTTGACGTATAATGGCAGCCTGGGTATCCCGTACTGTATAATCTTTTGCCACTATCGCGGCACGACCCAATTTGAATGCATCAAAAATATCGGCAGCAATGGTAGAAAAATCCGGGTCTGCGTTTACTGTGCCCAAATAATCATTCAAAAAACTATCATCGCCCCCAATGGTTACATTCGGGTTGGCTGCATCAACGGATGTTCCGTAGAGGTATCCATAGGCCTCGTCCCAATTATGTTCCATCGTGGTAAAGGTCTCTCCATCCTCTGTAATCCCATTGTCGTTGTCCGCAACTTTATTATCAGCATCAAGAACAGCTATGCTGAGATAGTTGTTAAGCATCTGATCTGCCATCAGCGCCCCAATAAGGCTTTTTGCAAACATTTGGTTGTACACAAGTCCTTTAGCGTTAACATACCGGGTTTTTGTCCCATCGGCAAGTTGACCGGCACTGCCAGCGACTGCTAGGACATCCTTGTTAGGGAATACCTCATTGACCTGACCGGAAATATAGCTATCGAATAGGTTTCTTATAGCTGCCGCTTCTGTGGTGTTTGCGCTAAAATAATCTTGGGACGCAGCCGTTTTACTGCGTACGTTTTTATCTGACGCATTTAAGGCAGCGTCTGAAAAATCTAGGTCCCCTTCCTGATGTGCATACATTGCCTGCAAGGATATCACAGTCGTGTTTTCGAAATCTGTAAAGGAATTAAGGATTTCTTCAGCCATTAAAATTCGGGTGGTCTGGCCACTAAAATCCACTGTGGATTGTCCATCTCTTTCGAAGGTGTAGTTTGAAGGCACCTCAATGTTTGAGGTTTCAGTAATCGGCTCATCATCAGAAGAACACGAAGCAAAAATAAGGCTTCCTATAATTGCGGTAAAAAACATTTTTTTCATCATTAAATTTATTTAGACTTAATATAAGTAAGTGATTATTTCAGCGACAAAAATAGAAATGAAATTTAAAAAAACAAACTTATTTAGAACAATTCTTAATAATAAATTTAAAACAGGTTTGTATTCGGCATTTTTCTAGAAATTAGATAATCTTTCATATAGATTTAGGAGAATATGTTGCATATGAAATCAAAATTATTTGTTAAATAAAGAAAATTTACTTGAAATTTTGTATTTTTGTAAAATTAATGAAGAAAATCTTTTTTAAAATATCAACATTCTCTATGGCACTGTTAGTGTTGTTGTCAACCGTATCATTTACGGTAGATAGTCATTATTGTGGAGATATTTTTGTGGACTCTTCATTATTTGGTCACGCTCAAACTTGCGGTATGGATGTTCAACAGCAATCGCAGTCATCAGAGTGTGATATTTCTAAAAAAGATTGCTGTAGTGATGAACAAGTGATTGTTGAAGGGCAAGATACTTTAAAAACATCGTTCGACAAATTAGATAAAGACCAACAACTATTTGTTGCTGCTTTTATCCATACCTATATACACTTATTTTTCGAATCTCAAGAAGATTTAAATTCATACAGAGATTATACGCCTCCTCCCTTGGTCAGGGATATTCAAGTTTTAGACCAGACTTTCCTTATTTGATTTTTAAGTAATTAGAACTGTAGTCCTGCATTAATTTGTTTTGGACATTTCTGCTTGTTTGTCACTTTTAAACAAGATTTATAATTACTTAATAATCATTTCTATGCTGAATAAAAGCATCAAATTTCTAATAGAAAATAAATTAGTAGCTGTTTTACTATTAGCTTTGTTCGTCGGTTGGGGCGTTGTAAACGCACCTTTTAATTGGGAGACCGGTATTTTGCCTACTGACCCTGTAGCTGTGGATGCCATTCCCGATATTGGTGAAAACCAACAAATTGTTTTTACCAAATGGCAAGGGCGCTCGCCACAGGATATTGAAGACCAAATTACGTATCCACTTACAACTTCGCTTCTAGGTATTCCAGGCGTGAAAACTATTCGTAGTTCCTCTATGTTTGGGTTTTCCAGTATCTATATCATTTTTGAAGAAGATGTGGAGTTTTACTGGTCACGTAGTCGCATTCTCGAAAAACTCAATTCGCTTCCTTCCAACTTGCTGCCAGATGGCGTTAACCCAGCTTTGGGCCCTGATGCCACAGGTTTAGGACAAATATTCTGGTACACCCTAGAAGGTCGTGACAAGGATGGTAATGTAACCGGTGGTTGGGATTTACAGGAACTGCGTAGTATACAGGATTATTATGTGAAATACGGATTGTCATCGGCAAGTGGTGTTTCCGAAGTAGCGTCTATCGGCGGTTATGTTCAGGAATATCAAGTAGATGTGGACCCGGAGAAAATGCGCCAATACAATATTGGATTAAGTGCCATTGTCAAAGCCGTTAAGCAGAGCAACCAAGATATTGGTGCACAAACATTGGAAATCAATCAGGCCGAATATCTGGTTCGTGGTTTGGGCTATGTAAAATCCGTTGCAGATATTGAAAATGCCGTGGTCACTTCAGAGAATTTTACGTCTATCCGAATAAAAGACATCGCAACTGTTCATTTGGGACCGCAAACTCGTCGTGGTATTTTAGATAAAGAAGGTGCCGAAGTTGTTGGTGGTGTTGTGGTAGCGCGATATGGCGCCAACCCTATGGAAGTTATCAATAATGTAAAAGAGCAAATCGCTGAACTGTCATCTGGGCTTCCAACAAAAGTTCTGGCAGATGGCCGCACCTCACAAGTGACCATTGTCCCCTTTTACGACCGTACCCAGCTTATTCAAGAGACCCTACACACGCTTAATGAAGCACTCACGCTTGAAATCTTAATAACCATTCTGGTCATTATCGTAATGGTGTTCAACCTACGCGCATCCATCTTAATTTCAGGTTTGTTACCCGTTGCAGTATTAATGGTTTTCATTGCAATGAAACTTTTTGATGTAGATGCAAATATTGTAGCATTGTCAGGGATTGCCATTGCTATAGGTACAATGGTGGATGTGGGCGTTATACTGGCCGAAAATATGATTCGGCATTTGGAAGATGAAAAATTACGCTTTCGCGAAAGCGGAATCGAGTACACCACAAATGAAATCATCTACAATGCAACTGCTGAAGTTTCTGGTGCAATTTTAACGGCAGTATTAACAACCATTATCAGTTTTATTCCTGTATTCACTATGATAGGTGCTGAAGGAAAGTTGTTTCGTCCACTCGCATTTACAAAGACAATGGCGCTCACGGCGTCTTTGGTTATCGCCCTTTTCTTGATACCACCATTTGCCGCATTCCTTTTCAAAAAGAGTACTATTAGGGAGCACGCTAAATATATTATTAATGCTGTTCTCATCGTCCTTGGTATCACAGCCATCTTCTATGGTTATTGGTTGGGTATTATATTAATTGCCTATGGAATCGTTGCAATTTTGAGTGTACGCGATATTATCACGGCAAAAAGAGCCAATCTAATACATATCGTTATTTCTTGTATTGCTATTGTTTTCCTTCTAGCCGAATACTGGCGACCACTAGGTTTTGACCGCGGTATTATAATGAACTTGATTTTTGTTGCGATTATCTGTTTCGGATTACTGGGGGCGTTTTCAATTTTCCAAAAATATTACGACACTATATTACGTTGGGCACTTCAAAACCGATTACTGTTTTTAATAATTCCGACCACAGTGTTGATTTTAGGGGCCATAATAATGCGCAACACGGGTAAAGAATTTATGCCATCGCTCAACGAAGGCTCATTCCTGTTAATGCCAACATCCTTGCCACACGCAGGTGTTGAAGAAAACAAGCGTGTGTTACAGCAGCTTGATATGGCCGTAGCCAGTATTCCTGAAATCGAAACGGTAGTAGGTAAATCGGGTAGAACAGAATCTGCTCTTGACCCTGCGCCGCTCTCGATGTATGAAAATGTGATTCAGTATAAGTCTGAATATATGCGAAACAAGAATGGCGAGAGACAACGCTACCGCGTAAACGATGATGGTTTATTTGTTCTGAAAAATGATAAATTCATTATTAATCCAAATAATGAAATCGATGATGACGCTAATTATGAGGCCTCGCAACTAAAAACAAATGCAACCCATAACGATTTAATTGAAGACGGCAGCGGTGAATATTACCGAAACTGGCGGCCAGAAATCGACAGCCCAGACGATATCTGGAATGAGATTGTGAAAGTGACCAAATTTCCAGGGGTGACTTCTGCACCAAAACTACAACCTATCGAGACAAGGCTCGTAATGCTTCAAACAGGTATGCGTGCGCCTATGGGTATAAAAGTTAAAGGGCCAGACTTGAAAACAATAGAAGCTTTTGGTCTACAGCTCGAAGACATTTTAAAACAAGCTGAAGGTGTAAAAGAACAAGCTGTCTTTGCAGACCGTATTGTGGGCAAGCCCTATTTACTAATTGATATAAAACGAGACCAATTGGCACGCTATGGAATTTCCATAATGGATGTTCAGGAAGTACTTCAGGTAGCTGTGGGCGGTATGCCGCTTACTCAAACGGTAGAAGGTCGTGAGCGGTATGGAGTAAGAGTGCGCTATCCGCGTGAGTTGCGTGCAAACCCAGAAGATTTAAAAGATATTTATGTTCCGGTTGAGAAAGGAAGTCCGGTTCCACTGAGCGAATTGGTAGACATACGTTATGAACAAGGTCCACAGGTCATAAAAAGTGAGGACACCTTCTTGATAGGGTATGTACTGTTTGATAAACTCGATGGTTTTGCCGAAGTTGATGTGGTCGAAAATGCCCAAGCGCTCATTCAACAAAAAATAGACAATGGTGATTTGATTGTGCCACAAGGTATTAATTACCGTTTTACGGGTACGTATGAAAATCAGCTGCGCGCAGAAAAAACACTTTCCGTAGTTGTGCCTTTGGCATTGCTTATTATTTTCTTGATTCTGTATTTCCAGTTCCGTTCTGTTTCCACCTCGTTGATGGTATTTACAGGAATCGCAGTTGCCTTTGCAGGTGGCTTTATAATGATTTGGCTTTACGGTCAGGATTGGTTCTTCAATTTCAGCTTTTTTGGTGAGAATATGCGGGATTTGTTCAATATGAAAACCATCAATCTAAGTGTTGCTGTCTGGGTTGGCTTTATTGCGCTTTTTGGTATCGCAACAGATGATGGTGTAGTTATGGCTACCTACCTCACACAAACTTTTGACAGAGAGAATCCCAATGATAAAAAAGGAATCCGACTTGCCACATTAGAAGCTGCTGGAAAGCGAATTCGTCCGTGTTTGATGACTACTGTTACCACCGTGCTTGCACTCTTACCTGTACTTACTTCTACGGGAAAAGGAAGCGATATTATGATACCTATGGCAATCCCCATTTTCGGTGGGATGATTATAGATATTACATCCTACTTTTTAGTACCAGTATTATATAGCTGGAAAAAAGAGTACCAACTTAAACGAGCAAACAAATGAAAAATATAAAAATTATTACCTGTCTTTTGTTTGTTTCCGCTTTCGCGAAAGCGCAACAACTACAATCATACATTGAAGAGGCACAATCTAACAACCCCGAGATTCAAGCCTTTGAACTGCGCTATAACATCGCCGAAGAAAAAGTGAACGAAGCAAACTGGCTGCCTAATACTGAAGTGAGTGCTGGGTACTTTGTCAGTGAGCCCGAGACCCGTGTTGGGGCGCAGAGAGCACGTATTGGCTTTAAGCAAATGTTGCCTTGGTTCGGGACCATAACGGCAAGAGAAAATTATGCAGCCTCAATGGCTGAAGCTGAATATGTGGAAATCATAATTGCCAAAAGAAAACTGGCACTTTCTGTAGCTCAATCCTATTATCGTTTGTATGAAATACAAGCAAAGCAAAGGGTGCTCGATAAGAACATTAAATTATTAGAAACCTATGAGCGTCTTGCCCTTACATCGGTTGAAGTAGGCAAGGCATCTTCTGTTGACGTTTTGAGATTACAGATTCGTCAAAATGAATTGCAACAGCAAAAAGAGGTGCTCGAAGAGGAATTTGGGTCAGAACAAATCACCTTCAATAAGCTACTCAATCGTGATGGAACTATGATGGTTGATGTGGTCACATTAATGGAAATTCCAAGTGAAAACGCCGTATCTGGTAGAGATGCACTATCACTTAATCCTGAACTGCTTAAATATGATAAACTCTACGAATCTATAGCACAATCTGAATTGCTCAACCAGCGTGAGGCATTACCTATGTTTGGTTTTGGGGTTGATTATCTACCAGTGAGCGAGCGAGCGGATATGAATCCAATAGACAATGGAAAGGATATACTAATGCCTATGGTTTCAGTTTCCATTCCCATTTTTAATAATCGGTATAAATCTATTTCAAGGCAAAATGACTTGCGCCAACAAGAAATCGAGACTCAAAAAGCACAACGATTGAATGTTTTGGAATCCGCTTTCGCAAAAGCAATATCGCAACGCAACCAAGCACGAATAGCATATAATACACAAGAGAACAATCTGAAACAAGCAGAAGATGCTGAAGAAATTCTCATTAAAAACTATGAAACGGGCACCATTGATTTTAATGATGTGCTGGATATCCAAGAGTTACAGCTCAAATTTCAGTTAAATCAAGTGGAATCGATACAGAAGTATTACACACAATCTGCAATTGTTAATTACCTAATCAACTAACCGGATGGAAAAGAAATTATTTATAAAAAATATGGTGTGTAATCGCTGTATTAAAACAATCCAGAGTGATGTTGAAACATTAGGGATTCACTTAAAGCATATTGAATTGGGTTCTATTATTTACGAAGAGAAATCTATAGATGATTTTGAAAATATAAAAAATGTTTTAGAAAACAATGGTTTCGAAATTTTACTGGCGCAAGACCAGCAATTAGTAGAGCAAGTTAAAATTGAACTTATTAAATTATTACAAAAATTACCACTTCAATTAAATAAAACGCTGTCCAAGCATTTGGAAAGTAAATTAAACCTTGAGTACTCAAAAATCAGTAAAATATTTTCTGTTACGGAGCATATTACCATAGAAAAATACTTTATAAAACTCAAGATAGAAAGAGTGAAAGAGCTGATTCAATTACAAGAGGGTAATTTTACGGAGATAAGTCAGCTGCTTGATTACAGTAATGTAAATCATTTAAGTAGGCTGTTTAAAAGTGAAACTGGTATGAGTCTGACTAATTATAAGAATAATCAAAAAAGTATTAGAAACCCTTTAGATCAAATAAGGTAGATAACAACCATAATTATGACACAAACTTCTCATAATCAATATTAATTTTAAAAAAAGTAATCTTATGAAAAAAATAAGCTATGCATTTATTCTTTTGTTACTGTGTACCTATACAGCATCTGCACAGTCCGTGGAAGGTAATGTCGATAATCTACCCGTTCACGAATACACGTTGACCCTAAAGGAAGAAATGGTTAATAAAGCCGGTAAAGAAGTAAAAGGGATGACCGTCAACGGAGGTATTCCAGGGCCAACGCTCGAATTTACCGAAGGGGAGTACGCAGTAATCTATGTAAAAAATGAAATGAGCGTGGAGACATCCATCCATTGGCACGGCTTGTTGTTGCCCAATTTTTATGATGGGGTACCCTACCTTTCTACACCGCCCATAGAACCCGGTAAAACACTAAAATATGAATTCGCAATAAAGCAAAACGGCACCTATTGGTACCATTCCCATACAATGTTGCAGGAACAGAGCGGTGTTTACGGCTCAATTGTAATACAGCCCAAAGAAAAAACCTTGGAGTATGATAAAGAGCAGGTTTTGGTACTATCTGACTGGACCAACGAAAAACCGCGGGATGTACTTCGGTTTTTAAAGCGAGGTACAGAATGGTACAATATAAGAAAAGGAACAGCTACGCCGCTTAACCAAGTAATTGCAAGGGGCGCATTTGGGGCGCAATTAAATTTTTGGAGACAGCGTATGGAAAGTGCAGATGTGGCAGATGTGTATTACCCAGCGTTCTTAATTAATGGAGAAGAAAAAGTGGAGTACCCCGAGTTTAAACCTGGCGAAAAAGTGCGCCTTCGCATTATAGACGGCTCTGCTTCTACTTCGTTCTGGATGGCCTTTGGCGGCCCTGACCCTTTGCTTGTCTCGGCAGACGGTAAAGATGTAGTACCGGTTAAGCATAACAAGACATTTATAGGGGTCGCTGAAACCTATGATTTTATCGTAACCATACCGGAGAACGGCAAACTGGAATATAAAATTATGGCCCAAGACGGCTCTGGTACCGCAACGGCATACCTAGGCCAAGGACCTATTGTTGCTGCACCCGATGTATCCAAACCTGATAAAATAGGGATGATGCAACAAATGGCCAAAATGAAAATGAAAATGGGTGCACCCGCTTTAAAGTTCCGACCAGGCAAAGATGAGCGTTACGAGATGAAAGAAAAATGGGGAATGCAGATGGAAGGAATGAAAGATATGGATATGGGTACAATGAATATGGACAAGTCCAATATGAAGGGTATGGAAATGAAGAAGCATAAAATGGACGAAATGCAAATGGATATGAAAAAGGATTCAATGCAGATGGACCATTCCAAAATGGCAGGGATGGACACAAAAATGGATACCAAAATGAAAAAGGCCTCTCAAATGGATGATATGAAAATGGACGAAGCAGATGGAATGCAGGGAATGAATATGTTTTCAGAGTATAACTATGACTACTTGAAATCGCCGGAGAAGACCAATTATGACCCAGATGTTCCTGTAACGGATATCCTATTAAACCTTACCGGGAATATGCAGCGCTATATCTGGAGTTTGAATGGGGTTCCTCTATCTGAAGCAGATAAAATAAAAATCAAGGGAGACGAAGTAACTAGGATTACCTTCAATAACCTGACTATGATGCACCACCCAATGCACCTACACGGTCATTTTTTTAGGGTCATTAACGAAAATGGGGAATACTCACCCTTAAAACACACAGTCAATGTTCCACCAATGAAACAAGTTACCATTGAATTTTATGGTGATGAATATGGCGATTGGTTTTTCCATTGTCATATTCTATACCATATGATGGGAGGTATGGCGCGTATTGTAAGTTATGATACCCCTAGGGATCCAAGGTTGAAGGAATATCCCGTATCTAAACTTATTGACGAGACCGACCAGTTCTATTCCTACGGAATGATAGATGCCGCATCACATATGACCACTTTGAACCTTATATCTTCAAATATCCGAAACCAATTCAGTTTGAGGGGCGAATATGGTTGGAACAGGAATATGGAGGTTGAAGCTGCCTACGATAGATACCTCTATGATTATCTAACCGTTTTTGGCGGTGTAAATGTCGAGAACGAAATGGAGGATAGCCTTGAAGAAATAACAACAACAGCTATAGCAGGGATACGATACCTTACGCCCTACTTATTTACGTTGGATGTGAGGATGGATAGTAAGCTACGCCCGCAGATTAGCTTAAGCCGTGCTATTACCATTTTCCCTAGAACTATTGTTTTTGGGATGTACGAGTACCAAGCAGATTTTGGGTGGGTAGATGACCTGCCTCAAGGAGATAATTTCAAAAAAGAGATTACTTGGAGTACGGGTGTTGAATATCTTTTATCCAAAAATTTCTCATTGATGGGAAGTTATGATAACCGTTTTGGTGCAGGTGGAGGATTATCACTAAGATTTTAATGACTAAAAAATAAAACGATGGACTACAATTGGGATTTCTTAACCATTTTCGGTGTTATTATTCTAGGTGTTTTCATCTATGCAGGAGGAAAGAAAATAAAGCGGACTAAAAGTTCAAAGGCTATGGATGTCCTTGATGAAAGGTACGCTAAAGGAGAGATAACCAAAGAGGAGTATGAAGAAATTAAGCAGGCTATAGGCTCAAAGAAATAAAAAAAAGAAGCAATCCAAAAATCTGTTAGACATAGCACTATGTAAAAAAAAATTAAGCTGTGTAAACAGGTATAACAATAAATTAAAATCAAATATTAACTATTAAAATCGAAATTAAAATGAAAAAATTAAAAATGACCGTCGGTATTTTAGTAATGACCTTAACCCTTACGGCTATATCCTGTAAGGACGGAAAAAAAGATGAACCAGCTGCACCTATGAGCAATGAGATGTACCAAGAGTCTATGGATGACAAAGATGATATGGCAATGAGTGACAACCAAGACGCAAAAGCAGAAGCAATCCTGAAAGATTATTTCAACTTGAAAGATGCACTTGTAGGCGATGACAATGATAAGGCAAAAGAATTGGGAGCAACGCTTGCAAGTACTTTTGGAAATTTTGATGCATCCAGCTATTCAGATAGTGAGCAACAGGAACTCAAGGATATTATGGAAGATGCCACAGAACACGCAGAACATATTTCAGAAAGTGATATAGCACACCAGCGAGAACATTTTAAAATCATAAGTAAGGATGTAACAGATATGGTTGCTATAACCGGTACAGAAAACACCTTGTATCAACTATTCTGCCCAATGTATGATGGAGGTAGTAATTGGTTAAGTATGAGCAAGGACGTTAAGAATCCTTATTATGGAAGTAAAATGTTGACCTGTGGTGAAATGCAAAAGGAAATCAATTAAATGAAAATTTTAAAAATCATAGCAATAATAGCACTGGTAGGGTTTGTGGGGATTCAATTTATTCCCACGGAACGCAATCAAAGTTATACGGTTCCCGAAACTGATTTTATGTTGGTACATAATGTTCCTGAAACTATTCAGAAAAAATTACAGGTATCCTGCTATGATTGTCACAGTAACAATACGCAATATCCTTGGTATAATAAGATTCAACCCGCTGCTTGGTTTTTGGAAGACCACATTAAAGAAGGCAAGGCCGAACTTAATTTTAACGAATGGGATTCGCTTTCAAGCCGAAGAAAATCAAGTAAACTTCGATCAATTATCAAACAGATAGAAAGCGGAGAAATGCCTTTGGATTCTTACACTTTGATACATAAAGATGCTAAGTTTTCTGAAGCGGAGGCAGAAGAATTAATCAATTTTATCACACAATTAAAAGATAGTTTATAAACAATAATTTAAAAATAATAAAAATGAAAAATTTAAAAATGAGTATAGCAGTAATGCTATTGTTAGCAGTTTCTTTTACCAACGCCCAGGAAAAAGAAAAAATGAACCACAAGCACGGTGAAATGGAAATGGATCATAGTAAAATGAAAATGGACAAAATGAATCCAGCGGCAGAAACGGTTCTTGCCGATTATTTTATGTTGAAAGATGCTTTGGTAGGCGATGACACCAAGAAAGCGGCACAATCAGGTTCTAAATTGGTAGCCTCTCTTAAAAAATTCGATAAGAGTAGTTACTCAAAAGAACAACAAAAAGAGCTGGCCGATATCATAGAAGATGCTACCGAGCACGCAGAACATATTTCTGAAAGTGCGATAGACCACCAACGCGAGCACTTTAAAACGTTAAGTAAGGATATTACTGATATGGTAGCTATTACGGGTACAAAAAGCACGTTATATGAACAATTTTGCCCAATGTACGATAAAGGAAGTGCTTGGTTAAGTACAAGTAATGAAGTAAAAAACCCCTACTATGGCAGCAAAATGCTTAAATGTGGGAAAGTTCAAAAGACAATTCAGTAAAGTTGTAATCCTTTTGACCAAAATCAAGAGAATTAAGCAACCAACAATAATCAAAGATGAGGACTAAAATAATCAAACTCTTTTTGCGACTTGCAATATCAATCGGATTTTTATCGGCAGTAGCTGATAGATTTGGATTGTGGAACAAAGATGTTTCTGTGTGGGGGAATTGGGATAATTTTCTTAACTACACACAACAGATAAATCCTTGGATTCCGGACTCATTAATTTCAACAATCGGAATTATTGCAACCGCAGCTGAAATTATTTTTGCATTCTTCTTGATAATTGGATTTAAAACAGAATTGTTCGCAAAATGGAGTGGATTTTTACTGCTACTATTTGCGCTTTCAATGACATTTTCCACTGGAATAAAAGGAGCATTAGACTTTTCAGTCTTTACAGCTTCTGCTGGAGCTTTTGCGTTAAGCCTAATGAAAGAAAAGTATATGGAATTGGACAGCCTAATTGCAAAAGGAAATAATTGAGTGTAAATAAACAAAGTAAGAAACCGATAATATGGTAGTAGGAAGTTTAAATATGGCAAAATACAAAAGACTATTCAATAGGTAATCCCTTCCCTAAGCATCTTTTGTTGCTCTGGTTTATTAGTTAACAGAAGTAAATAAGATGTCTGGGATATCTTGGGTAGTCATTAAGTCCTGTCGTGGGAAGGAAAACAATGTTGATGGTTAGTGTTAATTCCTTCCCAGGTCAGGCAAAAATTTAAGTCCTAATAAGAGAGAGGGCACATACTTTTGGTTGGTTAGTGAAGCCCTTTCTCTTAATTAGGCACAAATAAAATAGTATGAAATGAGCCATACAAAAAAGTTGATAACAAGCGAAATGTTGATTGGCCAATTACATCTGATAATTAAAAATAAATAAATATCAACAGATGAAAGATTGTTGTAAAACCGGTAGCGAAACCAAACAAAAGAGAAGTGGCTTCAAAAAATGGTTCAATTATACCATTTATGCCATTATAGCCATTATTGTGATAGGTGTATTGATCTTGCAATTAACAGGTGATTAATTTAAAACTATATAAAATGAAATCTAAAAAAATAATTTTCACCGTATTGATGTTAGCCTTGTTTGGAGGTTTTTCGACGGTATTTGCTGATAGTAATTTTATTGTTTCTGAAACTAAAACCGACATCAAGGATGAGAAATCACTTTCTATTTTTGAAACAAGCAGTCCAATTTCTGTCTCACAAGACCATACTGAAGCCGGTTTGGACGATTTCCCTAATCTGCATCCATTAGTTGTACACTTCCCGATTGTACTGCTTTTATTGGCAGTTTTGTTACAGCTCATCCAGCTGTTCGTTTTAAATCGCACACTGGATTGGGTCATTTTACTAACAGTAGGATTCGGATTTATCGGAGCTTACGTAGCAGGTACACTGGTGCACCCACATACCGAAGGACTTACAGAAACCGCAAAAAAGGTCTTGGAACTGCACGACAAATATGCAGATTGGACTTTATGGGCAAGTGCTTTGGCAGCCCTATTAAAAATAGTAAGCCTCTTCTGGTACAAATTAAAGCGAGGTTTTGAAATTGGGGTATTTGTAGTTATGGCTTTTGCAGGATATTCAGTAGCACAGGCAGGACACTATGGTTCACAGCTCGTGCATATTGAAGGAGTTGGCCCACAGGGGAAATATCTTGGTAACGAAAACGAAGAAGGTCACGGAGAAAGTGATGAACATTCACATTAATACTGAAAAATGAGAAAAGGATTTATTATAACCGCTATATTTTTAGTTGCTGCATATATCGTTATGGTATTTTGGCATCCCCATTTGTGGTGGATTGGATTGATTATCCTTCCTTTACTCGTTCTCGGTCTTGTGGACTATTTTCAAGAATCAAATAATATTAGGAGAACCTACCCTTTGCTTGGTAGAATCACAAATCTTCTTGAGGAGCAACGCCACGTTATTCAGGAAACATTATTGCTCAACCGTACCGAAGGGCAACCCTTTACTTTAATTCAAAAGGAAATTGTCTATAAAAGAGCTGCCGATGCGCTTATAAATCAACCTTTTGGAACACAGATTCCGTATGACAAAGTGGGGCGCGAGTGGTTTACCCATTCCACATATCCTGCAAAACAAATCAATGACGACTTTAGAGTTCTTATAGGAAGTTCCCACTGCTTAAAACCTTACTCTGCCAGCATTCTCAACCTTGCGGGAATGAGTTTTGGTTCCATAAGCAAAAATGCTACCCTTGCTTTTAACGGTGGTGCGAAAATAGCAGGTTTTGCTCAAAACACCGGCGAAGGTGGCTTTACACCCTATCATCAAGAATACGGTGCAGATATTATCTTTCAGTTTGGAACAGGCTATTTTGGATGTCGTGATGCAGAAGGAAATTTTGACGCCAAAAAATTCGCCGATATCGCAACCAACGATGTAGTGAAAATGATTGAAATAAAAATATCGCAAGGTGCCAAACCTGGCTTTGGGGCAATTTTGCCGGCAAAGAAGAACACAAAGGAAATTGCCAAATTCAGGGATGTGGAGCAGGGAACGGAAATTCATTCCCCAGCCTTTCATTCGGCATTCGACAATGACGTTGAAATGCTACGCTTCATTAGAAAATTGAGAAAACTCTCTAAAGGAAAACCTGTGGGAATAAAGCTGTGCATTGGTCAACAAGATGAGTTTGAAAGAATGGTTCAAACCTTTGCCGAAAAGCAAAATTGCCCAGACTTTATAGCCATTGACGGTGCCGAAGGTGGCTCTGGTGCTGCCCATATGGAATCCTTACATTGGGCCGGTATGCCAATAATTGAAGCCATCCATTTCGCAAACGGCATTCTTAAAAAGTATGGGTTGCGAGATGAAATTAAAGTAATGGCAGCTGGTAAAATTATATCCGCTTTTGATATCTATAGAATGATGGCGCTCGGCGCAGATGCCTGTTATAGCGCAAGAGGGATGATGTTTGCCTTGGGCTGTGTGCAATCGCTAAAATGCAATTTGGATACCTGCCCTACGGGAATTACCACAATGGTGCCTTCCCGAGTTGCATCCATTGTTGTAAAAGATAAAAAAACCAAAGTTGCCAACTATCATAAAAATACCATCGAAGGTTTTAAGGAACTGCTAAAATCAATGGGTATTGAAAATAGAAAGGGTATCGACAAAAAGTATATTGTCCGCCGAATCAATGAGAATGAGACCAAGACATATCAAGAGTTATACTCAAATGGATTGAATGGTCGAAAAATAAAAAGTAATGGGTAAAAACTTAATTTATTTGTTAATAATACTGTTGTTTTCAAGCAATGTATCTATAAAGGCCCAAAATTATATAGTAAAGGAAGGAACCGCATCCTTTAAGGCAAAAATGCCACTTAATTCCTATATCGGCAAATCTGATGATTTACAGGGCACCATAGGTTTTAAGGACGGCACGTTGACCTTTTCGGTTCCTGTAAAATCCATAAAGACAGATAATGAAAAACGGGATGGACATATGTATGATCTGGTAAAAGCGGAAAAAAAACCCAATGTTGTTTTTGAAGGAAAATTTATGGACGATTTTAATTTTGAAGAAAAAGCGACACAAACGCTCAACGCAAAGGGAGATTTCACCCTTGCCGGAGTTACTCGGGAAATAACCATTCCTATTGAGTTGAAACTTGTTTCAGAAGATACAATTCAATTAACAGCTTCTTGGTCTTTATTGATTACCGATTATAATTTGGAACGCCCAAGTTTGGTATTTATAAAAGTTAATGACAAGCACGACTTGAGTGTGGATGCAATACTTACGAAGAAATAAAATAGATTGTTGAATTAAATAAATGGATTATGAGAACATTAATAAAATTGGCAGTCTGCCTTTTAATAAGCATTACCGCAGTAAGTTGTTCGGTCACTTCTTCGGCCATCGTTACCGATTATGACCAAGAAGCACAGTTTGGAACCTACAAAACCTTTTACTGGTCCGATGATTTTCAAATGGACAGCGACAAGGAAAACGAACCGTTATTTTTCAACACATTGATAAAGAAACGGTTAAAAGGCGCCATTCAGGAACAAATGGAAAATAAAGGCTACGTCTTGAATAAGAGCAATCCTGATTTATTGGTAGATTCCCGTATCGTTGTACAGACAAGAGATATAAACACAGGTGGTGGCTACCCTTATTTTCCTTCTTATGGTCACGGTTATGGTCATTTCGGGTCTTACGGTTATGGATATTATGGCGGTTACCAATCATCTCAAGAACACAAAGAAGGTGGCGTTGTCATAGAACTTATAGATATGAAACGCCGTCAATTAGTCTGGCAAGGATTTGCGCCAGATGTGCTGCACGCAAATACCACCGACAAGCAAAAGGAAATTAAGGAGGCGGTGGCAAAAATATTTGCAAAATATCAATATGGGAATACTGTAAAAAACTGAGCTTAAAATGATATAAAAAGATATCAAGAAAAAAAGCCCTAATTAGGGAAGGGTCAATGTTGATGGTTGGTTTTAGTCCCCCCTTGTTAGGCACTAGAAATTTTGTGAAAGAAAATCTTATTGTAAATACTGGATTTTCAGGATGTATATTTTTATGGAGTGGCCACTAGAGTTTCATCTATCCTTTCAAGGCATCAATACTTATTTATTGGTGTTGCAATGATATAACTAATATTAATGTATTAAAAAAATCAATAGTGAAAGAAACTATAAATGATATATCAAACGGCAATGGGTTTTATGGACAGCTCTTTAAAAAAGTATTGCTTACCGCAACGGCGGTTATCGCTATATCACTGAGTTATATATTTTGGGCACAAGCAGATGATAATGGCCTATGGCGACCTATTTTAATTGTGGCTTTGGCTCTAATCAAGACCATTTTTATCGTTCGGCTTACGTTCATACAATTGGCTAAAATAATAGGCGAAAGCCATCAGCTTGCGCACGTCCTAACTTTATTTGCGGTGTTGATTGTTTTGATTGTTTTTTCATTCACGACTGATTATCACGCGTTATATATTTTGAATTCTGAAAATTTCAAAGAGAGTACTTCGCTCAATGGTTCATTCTTCTTGCAATTTTTTGAATTTATCTATTTCAGCTTGATAACTTTTTCCTCGGTTGGATATGGCGATATTGTACCAATTTCAATTGCGGGAAAAACGCTGGTAATGATGGAAATTTTCTTGAGCTTTTTGGTACTTGTCTTTGGCATTGCAAATATTAATAGAATACACGTTGATAATAAATAACCTTTAAAAACTAAAATTATGAAAACAATTAAAACAATTGCACTCGTAACAATTCTCATTGCTACTTTCAGCTTATCCAACGCACAGGAAACAAAAGCAAAGACGGATACGGAAGCGGTTATTGCTGTGATGAAAACCTACAAGGATGCCATTCAAAATTTGACAACTGAAGGCACGTTCAATTTATTTGCAGAAGATTCTGAAGTATTTGAATCCGGTGGAGTCGAAGGCACGTATGCACATTACATTGAGCATCATCTTGGACCAGAATTAGGCGAATTTAAAAGTTTTACCTTTTCTGATTATGAAATCGATGCCAAAGTAGATGCGCCCTATGCTTTTACTACTGAAACCTACATTTATACCATAGTGCTTAACCCAAATGAAAAAGGTGAAACACGAACGATTCGCAAAAAAGGCGTGGCAACGTCTATCCTAAAAAAGATGGGTGGCGAATGGAAAATCATCAAAACACATACCTCTTCAAGAAACACGAAATAACAGCAACAATGAGCAATTTTCCTCAAATAATCCATCAATATAAAACCGACTCGGAAAGTGTTTACAATACTTGGTTTGTTGACAATGACCAGAGATTGAAGGCGTTTAGAACCATCCGTAGAGGCGTTTTGCAGGTGATTGAGGACATTAAAAACAAAACCTTCCCAAACGATTTTAAGGAAAGCAGTCTGGAATTTGTGTTGGGCAGCATTGCAGAGCAAAAGCAAGTTTTTGCGGGTGTGGCGCATCCTTTTTATTGGAAGCCGAAACTGCGCATTCCTGATATCTATGAAAATCAGGACAATAAAATAGCTTTTGGTCAATTTTTGGAAAACTGTATTAATGCCAAAACGGAAGAACAGGTCGTAAGGGAAATCGTAAAGTTGGATGCACTCAAAGTAAAAGGCCTCGGCCCAGCGGTAGCAAGTATTTTATATTTTTTGCATCCCACTTGGTTTCCACCATTTAATACGGCCATACTAAATGGGTTTAATTTTCTGTTCAAGGATAAAAAGAAATTGGGAAGTTGGACGGAGTATCTGAAAATCAGGGAAATCTTGATAGAAACCAATACTAAAAACAAAACGGAACTGTCAAACGATTTAGGCGCAATTGCAGGATTGTGTTTCGAGATTGGCACCCAAAAAATGCTCATAGGTAACGACGAATATTTAAGTGAGGCCGAACGGGTCAAATTTGAAAAAAACATCGTAAAACGGCAAAGGGAAATTCAGGAAGAAAAGCAGGAAGAGAAACTTCACGACGAAATGCAATACCATTTATTGAAAATCGGCATTTCACTTGGTTTTGACGTTACACCTGCCAGCAACGATAAAAGTAAATCTTTTGGCGGTCAAAGTTTTTCGTTCATTTCAATGAAAACATTTCCAGCGCTTCCTTGCGATAAGGAAACCCAAACCACCATTAAACTCATTGATGTGCTTTGGTTTGAAAAGGGAACCAATAATATAGTAGCCGCTTTTGAGGTTGAAAAAAGCACCAGTATCTATTCAGGAATTTTAAGACTGTCCGATTTATATTTCAGCATTTCCGATGGCGATGAGGTTTTTTATATCATCATTCCAAACCATCGTGAAAAAGACGTCATACATCAATTGAATCGACCTGTAATCAAAAATTCCAAGATGCATATAAAGTATATTTTGTTTTCTGAATTGAGGATGCATTGCGATGCGATTTGCAAATTTGGTACAGACCTTACAATTATGGAAAAAATAGCAAAATCAGTTTGATTTGAAATTGGCAATTGCGGATTATGGTTATACTTACTTTATATAGAAAACAATTAGCAACAATAAACATTATGAAAACTAAACTATTGATGTTCGCAGTTCTTTTAATAACATATTTCGAGGTTTCGGCTCAAAAAATATATAGAACCGATGATGGCCATATTGAGATGATGACTTTGGTGGACGGTAAGACTATCAAGGCAGAAAGCCATAGTCTGGCACTATATCTTGATTACAATTCTAAAGTAGTAAATGGTGTTCTAGACCTTAAAACTTTAGTAACAGACCTTCCTGAATTAAATGCCATTATACAAGAAGGGGAAGCACCTGCAATTCTTCGGTTTACAGGTACTATTCCATCCGTTGATTTTTTATCAAAACGGCACGACCCTATCAATTTTAATTGGCTGGTTGATGTTTTATATCAAGGGGAAACCTATAAATCACAGTTTAAAGCAACCATTACCCATATAGAACAGGGCATAAATATGTCTTGTCTGATAAGTGCAACGGGACAGGTTTTGGTTTCAGATACGGGGTTAGATTCTTTAATGCAAGGTTTGGATAAAACAATAAATGTGCAATTTGCACAATTGGTGCTGAAATTGGAATAACTATGTGTTTTCTATATTCAAAAAGAATGATAAGAGTATTTATGATATTTAAAACAGGCCAAGAGAACATAAAATAAGTCCTGATGTGGGAAGGGAATGGAAAATTTTTCATTGTTGATTAGTTAAAACTCCTTCCCAAGTCGGGCACTATTATAATATGAAAAGCTACGATACACTTTCTGAAACTATGGCTCATTTACAGGCTAAAGGCTACACTGTTGATTTCAATTTGAAAGAGAAACATCTGGAATGTAATGCTCTAAAGTTGAAATTCCATCCAGAAGATTTTGAGGTGGACGAGATGCATCGTTTTGAAGGAATGAGTAGCACAGATGACAATAGTGTACTATATGCCATTTCTTCCAAAAATGGAATAAAAGGCTTATTGGTGGATGCTTATGGGGTTTACTCTGAAAATATTTCTGAGGCAATCCGAAAAAAATTAAGGTAATTTGAAACATATATATAACATATAAAAAGTGACCCGCAACCAATATTGTAATCAGATTAAATAGAAATTTCGAGATGAAACCATTAAAAATAAATACCCAAAAGCTCTCATTATTAGGCTCTGTATCTTTAGGTACAGGCGTAATGATTGGTGCAGGTATTTTTGTTTTAATGGGGCAGATAGCCGAATTAGTCGGCGATTTATTTCCTATTGCTTTTATCGCAGGCGCAGTTGTAGTAGGCTTTAGCTCCTATTCGTATGTTAAATTTTCAAACGCCTATCCTTCTTCTGGAGGTGTTGCTAAATTTTTGACAAAGGCCTATTTACCAGGTACACTTGCTGGTTCATTTTCTTTGCTGATGTATGTATCAATGGTTGTCTCAGAAAGTTTAGTGGCAGGTACTTTTGGGGCGTATGCGTTACGACTGTTTCCGCAAGGATATGAAGGTTATGCATCTGCATTGGGTGTATTGCTTATTGTTGCTGCATATATCATCAATATTTCGGGTAACAAGATTATTGAGACTACCGCTACCATTACTGCAATTATTAAAGTAGTGGGTATTGCAGTTCTTGCTATATCAGGATTGGTTATTTCTGGTTTACCCACAATCACAGGTACTTATAGTGCTGCCAATGGCCAATCCCTGCCTGAAGGTTTTGGATTTATTGCCGCATTGGCCTTGTCTATCCTTGCATACAAAGGATTTACGACCATTACCAATCAAGGTGGCGATATAAAAAATCCTCATAAAAATGTAGGGCGTTCCATAATTATATCAATAATCGTTTGTACGGTTATCTATGTTGTTTTGGCATTATCGGTTGCTGGCGGATTGAGTATTGAAGAAATTATAATAGCAAAAGATTATGCTCTCGCAGCAGCAGCAAAACCTCTATTTGGCGAATGGGGTTCAACGCTAACTATTTTACTAGCCATTGTTGCAACAGTTTCCGGTGTAATTGCCAGCGTATATTCTGCCTCGCGAATGTTGGGTATGTTAAGCAATATGAAACAAGTTCCTGATATGAACAGAATGAAGCAACTTAAAAATCCTTCGCTGATTTTTACTGTTTCTTTAGCGATACTTTTGACTGTTTTGTTCGATTTAACTCGCATAGCTTCCATTGGTGCTATTTTCTATTTGATAATGGACATTGCTATTCATTGGGGACTTTTTAAATATTTGAAAAAGGAAGTAAAATTCAACCCGATTATTCCAATAATTGCCATACTGTTGGATGTTGTTATTTTGGCAGCATTTATCTATTTAAAATATGTAAACGACCCATTTGTACTAATAGTTGCTGCAATTGGTATTGCCCTCATTTTTCTTTCTCAATTTATTTTTATGAAATCGCATACAGATAAAGACGGAAATATGAATATGGGAATGGAAAACAGTGAAAAAGAACAAATGAAAATGTAAAAATAACAGATACTATGAAACACACCTATAAAATACACGGAATGACCTGCAATGGTTGTCGAAATCACGTAGAAGGAACACTTTCCAAAGTGAAAGGTGTCTCAAAGGCTACTGTGAATTTAGCAAAAGCTGAAGCTACCATTGAAATGGAATCACATATTCCTATTGAGAAATTCCAAGATGCCCTTAAAAAAGAAGGTGGTACTTATTCTATCCACAAATCTGGAGAGCGACATCATCAAAACGATACCGCCGGAGTTGATGCTGAGCGTAGTCGAAGTACGAAAGCAAAAAATGAAAAACCTAAAGGTAAAGGAACTGGCACTTTTTACTGTCCGATGCATTGTGAGGGAGACAAAACATATGAAAAAACTGGAGACTGTCCTGTCTGCGGAATGGATTTAGTTGAAGAGCAAAATTTATCTGCAAAAACTTCTGAACAATGGACTTGCCCAATGCACCCGGAAATTGTAAAAGATGAACCTGGAGCCTGCCCAATCTGTGGGATGGACTTAGTCCCAATGGAAGCAGATAGTTCAGCCGAAGAAAAGACCTATAACAAATTACTCAAGAAATTCTGGATTGCAGTCGCCTTTACCTTACCTATTTTCTTAATCGCAATGAGCGATATGATTCCGAATAATCCGTTATATACGGTAATGAAGCAAAAAAACTGGAACTGGATTCAGCTTGCACTTTCAATTCCTGTGGTGTTTTATGCTACGTGGATGTTCTTTGAACGTGCCTATAAAAGCATCAAAACCTGGAACCTCAATATGTTTACCCTAATCGGCATTGGTGCTGGCGCAGCGTGGTTATTCAGCGTATTCGGTATGCTTTTTCCCGATTTTTTCCCGGCACAGTTCAAAACAGAATCTGGTGCCGTTCACGTATATTATGAAGTATCCACTATTATTTTGACCTTGGTGCTCTTGGGTCAGGTTTTGGAAGCACGTGCCCACGGCAAAACCAATTCAGCAATAAAGGAATTGCTAAAGCTCGCGCCAAACAAGGCCATACTAGTCAAAGATGGCAAGGAAGAAGAGGTTACGATTGATAGCATTAAATTGGGCGATATCCTACGGGTGAAACCAGGCGAAAAAATTCCAGTTGATGGCGTGATTTCCGAAGGTAGTACAACGGTCGATGAATCTATGATTACAGGCGAACCTATTCCCGTAAACAAAGCGGCAAATGACAAAGTTACCAGTGGCACCATCAACGGCAACCAATCTTTTTTGATGAAAGCCGAAAAGGTGGGTGCAGATACCCTACTGTCCCAAATTATCCAAATGGTCAATAATGCCAGTCGCAGTCGTGCACCAATCCAAAAATTGGCGGATACCGTCTCGGGATATTTTGTACCCATAGTTGTCCTTATTTCCATTATCACATTTGTGGTTTGGGCTATTTTTGGTCCGGAACCCGTCTATGTTTATGCCTTTGTAAATGCAATTGCAGTATTGATTATCGCCTGTCCCTGTGCCTTGGGCTTGGCAACACCAATGTCCATTATGGTCGGTGTTGGTAAGGGCGCACAAAATGGTGTGCTCATAAAAAATGCCGAAGCTTTGGAAAAAATGGACAAGGTGGATACACTTATTATCGATAAAACAGGAACCATAACAGAAGGCAAACCAACGGTTGAAAAAGTCGGAGCCTTCGGAACTAATTTTTCAGAAAAAGAAGTGCTTCAATACATCGTTTCCCTAAACAGCAAAAGCGAGCATCCGCTTGCCGAAGCAACTGTAAAATATGGTAAAGAAAAGAATGTTGAGTTTTTGAGCGCTGAAAAGTTTAGCGCAGTTACCGGAAAAGGTGTTGAAGGAAACATCAACGGGAAAAAAGTGGATTTAGGGAATTCCAAAATGATGGCATACGCCAAGGCTGAATTAACTTCGGAAATGGAAACCGAAGCACAAAGTTTTCAAAAGCAAGGAAAAACAGTTTCATACCTATCCATCGATTCAAAAGTTGTGGGATATGTTGTCATTGGCGACAAAATAAAGGCGACCAGCGCCAAAGCGATCAAAGCACTTCAAGACAAAGGTATCGCAGTAATAATGCTTACTGGCGACAATCACGATACTGCCCAAGCGGTCGCAAAAGAATTAAATCTTGCTGATTTTAAAGCAGGAATGTTGCCCGAAAACAAACTTCAGGAAGTAGAAAAATTACAGAACAGCGGAAAAGTTGTAGCAATGGCAGGCGACGGCATCAATGATGCGCCAGCCTTGGCAAAAAGTGATGTTGGTATCGCAATGGGAACAGGAACAGATGTTGCCATTGAAAGTGCAATGATAACCTTGGTAAAAGGCGATTTGCACGGTATTGTCAAGGCACGGGAATTGAGCGACGGTGTAATGCGTAACATCAAGCAAAACCTATTTTGGGCTTTAGGATATAACATTTTAGGAATCCCAATCGCAGCAGGTGTTTTGTTCCCTATTTTCGGGTTGTTATTATCACCAATGATAGCGGCTTTGGCAATGAGCTTTAGTTCAGTTTCCGTTATTATGAACGCTTTGCGGTTACGTTCGTTAAAACTTTAAAGATGGTGAAAAGGAAAACCGCACTAAAAATACGAAAGACCCACAGATATTTGGGGCTCTTTTTGGGGGTACAGTTCCTGTTTTGGACCATTAGCGGAATGTATTTCAGTTGGACAAACATAGACGACATTCACGGTGACCAATTCTGTAATTTAGATTACGTGCCCAAAGCCTTTGATGATTTAATAAGTCCTTCACAAATAAACAATCCTGAAGGCATTGGAAGTATCGAAATTAGGGACATCAACAACGAGCCTTATTACTGGATAAACAATCAAAAATTGTACAGTGCAAAAACTGGGAAAGCAAAAAAAAATATTACGGAAGAAGAGGCCTTGTCTGTTGCCAAAAACTATATGAAAGATGGTTTGAAAGTCGCCAACATCGAAAAAATAACCGAAGTGGACGACTATCACGAATATCGGGAAAAGCTATTGCCAGCCTATGTTATTTCATATGATACCGATGAAGCTCTTAATGCTTATGTTTCGGTAACAGACGGAAAATTCCAGACTGTAAGGCATCGAGCGTGGCGTTGGTTCGACTTTTTATGGATGACCCACACAATGGATTATGACACGCGCGACAATTTCAATACCATTGTATTAAGGGCGTTTTCGCTCTTGGGATTGATTACGGTGTTAAGCGGATTCCTGCTGTGGTACACCTCCTCGCCAACCATTAGAAAATTAAAAAAGAAAATAATTAAATCATAACCAAAAACTCTAAAACAATGAAAAATTCAAATCAACACACAAACAAAGGCAATTACACAAAATTTATTTTGATGCTTGTCGCATCTTTTATTGCAATGTACATCACGATGTATCTAAATAGTTATGCGTTAGACCACGTATATTTTAGTTTAACCAGATTCTATATGAGTTGTTTGGGTATTGCAGCAATGGCAGTAATAATGTGGTTTTTTATGCGGAAAATGTATCAAAACAAGAAAAAGAACATCGCTATTTTATTAGGTAGCTTGGTGCTATTTTTAGGCGCACTTGGTTTGGTTAGGGCACAAAGCCCAATCATTGGCGATATTCTGTGGATGAAAGCAATGATTCCCCATCACTCAATTGCAATTTTAACAAGTGAAAGAGCCGATATCAAAGACCCTGAAGTGCGCAAACTGGCTGATGATATTATCAAAGCACAACGTAAAGAAATTGGAGAAATGAAAGCAATGATAAAGCGTTTGCAAGCAGAATAATAATAATTACCAAAACCTAACTGGTCTTAAAATCTGTTGGGTTTTATAAAGAAATAAAAAAATATACTATGAAAAAATACATCATTTATACCGCAATTTTAGCCATAGGATTGGTCTTGGGCTATGTCTTTTTTGGCCCTTCTGCGGAAGGTTCCGTAAACAGCAAGAAAGTAACAGATTTGAGCGAAGACGTTAACCACTCCGAAGAACATCAAATGTGGACCTGTTCAATGCACCCACAGATTATGCAACCAGAACCTGGCGACTGCCCAATATGCGGTATGGATTTAATTCCCGCCGAAACTGGTGCGGAAGGGCTTGCAATGAACGAAATAAAAATGAGCGACAATGCAATGGCACTGGCGAATATCCAAACTACAATTGTAGGAAATATTTCAGGAACCGACGATAACAAAATAACACTTTCCGGAAAAATAATGGCCAACGAAGAAGCCAATGCGGTACAGGCAAGCTATTTTGAAGGACGTATTGAAAAGTTGAATGTCAATTTCACGGGCGAAGAAGTACGAAAAGGACAGTTGTTGGCAACGATTTATGCACCAACGCTCGTTGCTGCCCAACAAGAACTTTTAACTGCTTCTGACCTGAAAGAATCACAACCAGGTTTATACAAAGCAGTTCGAAACAAATTAAAATTGTGGAAACTTTCTGAAAGCCAAATAGACCAAATAGAAAGTTCTGGCAAGGTGCGGGAAAATTTTCCGATTTATGCAACTGTTTCAGGCACCGTTTCCCAAAAAATGGCAGAAGAAGGCGACTATGTAAAACAAGGCCAGCCCATTGTTAAAGTAAGTGATTTGGGTACTGTTTGGGCAATGTTTGACGCCTACGAAAGACAAATCTCGCAACTAAAGGAAGGTCAAAAGGTAACAATCACTAGTAACGCTTATCCCAATAAAGAATTTGAAGCATCAGTTTCATTTATCGACCCTACTTTGAATACAAAGTCCAGAACTGTTTCAGTGCGCGCCACATTGAACAATAAGGAAAATCTATTAAAACCAGGAATGTTCGTAACCGCAAAAGTGGCAATGACAAAAGGCAATACTATGGAAATTGCGATAAGCATACCTGCAACGGCAGTAATGTGGACAGGCGAGCGCTCATTGGTGTACGTAAAGACCAATCCCAATGAACCCGTTTTTGAAATGCAAGAAGTGACTTTGGGAACGAAAAATGGTGAGAACTATACCATTATCGAAGGGCTTTCTAACGGCGATGAAGTGGTAACCAACGGAACATTTACCGTAGATGCCGCTGCACAGTTACAAGGAAAAAAATCTATGATGAATGCATCAGGTGGTAAAACAATGACAGGTCACGAAGGGCATTTGGGAATGGAAAATTTAAACAACACAGTTGATGCCGCCAAGCGTATGGATGTAGCTTCCAAATTCCAAGAGCAGCTCAAAACAGTTTTTGATGATTATATTATGCTTAAAACAGCATTGACAAACGACCAAAGTGAAAAAGCAAAAACGGCCGCACAGACCTTACAGAAAAGTTTAACACAAGTTGACCTTGCTTTGCTAAAGGATAAAAATGCGAATAACCACTGGGCGCAACTTGAAAAAGAATTGAAGGCTTCCTCAAATGAAATTGCCCAGACATCCGATATTAAAACCCAGAGAAATCATTTTATCAGTCTTTCAGCACACCTCATAAATGCAATGAAAGCGTTTGGCATCAACCAAGAAATTTACATAGATTTTTGTCCAATGGCAAATAATAATGAAGGCGCATATTGGTTGAGCACGGAAAAAGAAATACAAAATCCCTACTACGGACAAGCAATGCTAAACTGTGGTGAAGTAACAGAAACCGTACAATAGTTTAAAACTATACTTAATTGGGTAGTTTAAATTAGTCATCTTGATTTTTTGAAGGAGAACGAGGATGAGTGAGAGTAGAAGAAATAGAAGAAAAAATGACAGAAAGAAACATCAGCCTAAAAGTGATATTCCAAAAAAAGATAAAATTATAGCTTTAGTTGTGATAGTATTGATTTTTGTAGTTGCTGCAACAGCTGCCGTTTATTATTCTCTATACAAATCTGGATTAAAATTATTTTGAAACAAGTACTATATGAATGAGACTATCCATATTAAAAATATGGTCTGCCCAAGATGTATCTCAGCAGTTTCCAATATTTTGGAACAACTTAAAATACTGTATGTTTCTATAAAATTGGGGGAGGTTAAATTAGTTTCATCGTTAAGTCCCAACACAAAAAATAGTCTTTCCAAAGCGCTTCAAAATTCAGGTTTTAGTTTGATTGACGACCGTAAAAGTCAACTTATTGAACAAATGAAAACATTGGTTGTAGATAAAATCCATCATTCTTCCGAGGAGCTCGATTTCAAATGGGCAGATATTGTTACAGGCGAACTTCACTTGGACTACAAATATTTAAGTTCACTTTTTTCGTCGGTAGAAAATATTACGTTCGAGCAGTACATCATAAACCAGAAAATTGAACGTGTTAAAGAACTTATAGTTTACGATGAATTAACCTTGAGTGAAATAGCATTTAAACTTCATTATAGTAGTGTTGCATACTTAAGCAATCAATTTAAAAAGGTTACAGGAATGACACCTACACAGTTTAAAAAAAGCACAAATCAGAATCGTAAATATTTGGATAAAATATGATGTTAAATTCTGTTAATCCGAAAATTTTACAAATCATTCGGCATATTTTATAACAAAAAACGATATTACATACATTAAATTGTCTTTAGTAATATCCGCTATAGTAGTGGACTATTTTTAACAATTTAAATTCTAATATATTTATGAAAAATTCAAAATTAATCGAAGCTTTAAACAATTGTGTAGCACATTGTAATTACTGTGCAGATGCTTGTCTTGGCGAAGAAAACGTCAAGATGATGGTAGATTGTATAAGAACTGATAGGGCTTGTGCTGCAATCTGTAGTGCAACAGCAAATTTGCTTGCGTCAAATTATAAAGATGTTAGAGGTATGGTAGAACAATGCCGTGATATCTGTAAAAAATGCGCTGATGTATGTGCCAAGCACGACCACAAACACTGTCAAGAATGTGCAGATGCCTGTAGAAAATGTGAGGAAGCTTGTAACGAATATTTAAAATAATACAACTTATCTCAATTCATTATAGTGAGGTGCAACAACCTCAAATTCCGAAAGGCTACAACTCACATTGTAGTCTTTTGTTTTATAAAAAATCGGGTATAAGTTATCTTGTTTGTATCGGAAACTTGGGAAAATTACATATTGGTGACCCTTAACAAGCAAATTCTACAATTCATTCAGCATATAACGTAATATATTAAAAACTTTAAATCCTAAAATTTGTGATGTATTAAGATGAATACGATTATGGAGACAATCAACATATTTGAAACCAAAGAAAAGAAGCAAAAACAGGGAATAAAAGAATCATTTCCTGTTACGGGAATGACCTGCGCATCGTGTGCAGCGAGCGTTGAATCTGTTTTAAAACACACAGAAGGAGTGTTTGATGCCAGCGTCAATTTCGCTAATAGTTCTGTTCTTGTGGAATACGACAAAGCGTTGAGTCCTAATCAACTTCAAAATGCACTTCGCGAGGTAGGCTATGATATTATTATAGATACAGAAAATCCTTCGGAAGTACAACAAGAACTTCAGCAAAAACATTATCAGGACATAAAAAGCCGTACTATCTGGTCGGCTATACTTACGCTACCCATTTTTGTATTAGGAATGTTTTTTATGCAATGGGAACCAGGTAAGTGGATTTCTTTGGTGTTAACTTTTCCAATTCTTTTTTGGTTCGGTCGTAGCTTTTTCATCAATGCTTTCAAGCAAGCCAAACACGGTAAAGCAAATATGGATACCTTGGTAGCTTTGAGCACAGGAATCGCTTTTATCTTTAGTGTATTCAATACCTTTTTTCCAGAATCTTGGTTGAGTCGTGGTATTGAACCTCACGTTTATTATGAAGCGGCTACGGTAATTATAACCTTTATTTCCTTGGGGAAACTATTGGAAGAAAAGGCAAAATCCAATACGTCTTCAGCCATCAAAAAATTAATGGGTCTTCAGCCTAAAACCCTTAAAATCATTGAGAATGGAGAAGAAAAGGAAATTCCTATTTCATCCGTGCAAGTTGGCCAGACCATTTTGGTGCGTCCCGGAGAAAAGATTCCTGTGGATGGAGAAGTTTCCAAGGGAAGCTCGTATGTAGATGAAAGTATGATTACGGGAGAACCTGTTCCAGTAGAAAAATCAACTGATGAAAAAGTATTTGCAGGCACGGTAAATCAAAAAGGGAGCTTTCAATTTACTGCCGAAAAAGTAGGTGGAGAAACCTTACTATCACAAATCATTAAAATGGTTCAGGAAGCTCAAGGAAGCAAGGCGCCTGTTCAGAAACTGGTCGATAAAATTGCTGGAATATTTGTTCCCGTTGTGTTGGCTATTTCCATTATTACCTTTATTGTATGGATATCAATTGGAGGCGATAATGGTTTTTCACAAGCCTTATTAACTTCTGTAGCCGTGTTGGTTATCGCTTGTCCTTGCGCATTGGGATTGGCCACACCTACTGCCATTATGGTGGGTATCGGTAAAGGCGCTGAAAATAATATTTTGATAAAGGATGCCGAAAGTTTAGAGCTTGGCCATAAAGTGAATGCAGTAATCCTTGATAAAACGGGTACGATTACTGAAGGAAAACCTTTGGTAACCGACATACTTTGGAAGGACAAGCTTGAAAATCAGAACGATTACAAGGAAATTCTTTTGGCTATCGAAGCACAGTCAGAACATCCCTTGGCAGGGGCTGTAGTCAACCACTTAAAAGATGAAAATGTTGAACAAACTGAAATGGCTTCCTTCGAAAGTATCACAGGAAAGGGGGTAAAAGCTCAAACAGAAAATGGTTCAAAATACTATGTTGGAAACCATAAGCTAATGGTTGAAAAGAATATTCAAATCGACGCTTCCTTAATGCAAACGGCAGAAAGTCTCGAAGAGCAGGCTAAAACGGTCATTTTCTTTGGCAATGAAAAACAAGTGCTGGCGATACTCGCCATTGCTGACAAGATTAAAGAAACTTCAAAAAAAGCTATAGAAACACTTCAAGACAGAGGCATCGAAGTCTATATGCTTACTGGAGATAACAATAAAACCGCATCTGCTGTCGCAAAACAAGTAGGAATAACAAATTACCAAGGAGAAGTGATGCCTTCACAGAAAGCAGCTTTTGTTGAAAAATTGCAAGCTGATGGAAAGATAGTCGCAATGGTGGGCGATGGTATCAACGATTCGCACGCTTTGGCACAGGCCAATGTAAGTATAGCAATGGGTAAAGGGTCTGATATAGCAATGGACGTCGCGAAAATGACATTGATAACGTCAGATTTGCAATCTATTCCCAAAGCTTTGGAACTATCGAAAAGAACCGTGTTGGGCATACGTCAGAATCTATTTTGGGCATTCATTTATAATCTTATTGGTATTCCAATTGCAGCAGGCGTTTTGTATCCCGTAAATGGATTTTTATTGGACCCAATGATTGCGGGAATGGCAATGGCTTTCAGTAGCGTATCTGTAGTTCTAAATAGTTTAAGGCTTAAAGGAGTAAAACTTTAATATTAATTATAAATTCAAATACAATGAAAACTTTAAAATTTAAAACAAATATCAATTGTGGTGGTTGTGTATCAAAAGTGACCCCTTTTTTAAACAAGCAAGAAGGTGTCGAAAGTTGGGAAGTGGATACCGCTAATCCTGATAAAATTTTAACCATAGAAAGCGATGGTGCTTCAGAAGAAGATGTAAAGGCTACCTTGCAAAAGGTAGGCTTTAAAGCGGAACCTGTAGATTAATACCTCGCTATAATATGGTTTATATTTTAATTTTGGTTGTGATTCTTCTGTTTGCTATTCATTTTTATCGAAAAGAGAAACGGCATAGCGTAAAGCCATTTCCAGAGCATTGGCACAAATTATTAATGGAGAATGTTCTTTATTATAAAAATCTTTCAAAAGGCAGGCAACTTGTTTTTCAACAAAAAATGATGCAGTTTTTAAGTGAGGTTTATATAGATGGCGTGCAGTTTGAATTGGAAGAATTAGACAAAATTTTAATTGCAGCAAGTGCGGTAATTCCTGTTTTCGGCTTTAAAGAATGGCATTACACTAATTTAAGTGGAATCCTCTTATACCCAGATAATTTTAATGAAGATATGCAATTTAGCAGTAAGGATAACTCGCGCAATATTGGTGGGATAGTCGGGAACGGACGTTTTGAGAAACAAATGATTTTATCTAAAAAAGCATTGTATCACGGTTTTAGAAACACAACAGATAAAAGCAATACAGGCATACACGAATTTGTACACCTTATTGATAAGCTGGATGATAGAACAGATGGCGTTCCAGAGCGATTATTAGAACATCAATATGCAATACCTTGGCTGAATTTAATTCATAAGGAAATAGAAGCCATAAACGACAACCATTCTGATATCAGAAAATATGGTGGTACAAACCAAGCAGAATTCTTTGCAGTAGCTTCAGAATATTTCTTCGAGCGCCCAGATTTGCTCAAAAAGAAACATCCAGAACTTTATAAAATGTTAGTTAAATGCTTCAATCAAAAATTAGCAAATCCAATTAAAAATTAGTTTCTATTTAGGAGAGATTAAATCTGTAATTGAAAATCGTAAAGAGCGGATATTTTGAATATGCTAAACTACTTATAGCAATAAAATATCCGCTCTTCAATTATTTATTTCCTCAAAAGTTTATAACACTATCCAATGCATCATCTGCCTCTTTATGGATGAAATTGGCTTGATAGTTCAAGGTGGTTTTCAAATCACTATGGCGATATAATTTCTGTAGCATCAACGGATGAATGGCATCCCCAGCAATATTTCCAAAACTATGCCGTGCTATGTGCATCGTTATTTTCTTATTTATTTTAGCCTTTTTAGAGATTGATTTTAGATTGTCATTAAACCTCTTTGTAGCAGTTTTTCTCTTGTTATATAAATCTTTCGCATTTTCAGGGTCTGCCTTTTTCAATTCAGGGAAAACAAAATCATCATCACTTCTTTTATCATCTTTATATTGGTCTAAAATCTTTAGTACTTTTTCAGGAATTTTTAATGATAGAAGTTTTGCGTTTTTATGCATTCTATAATGCAGCCTGTTATCATAAATATCTGACCATTTGGTTCGTAGAACATCAGAAACCCTCATACCAGCAAAATTGAAACTAAAAAGCCAAACATTTCTAGTATGTATTTCAGAAGGTTTGAGATTTATCAAATTTTCAATTTGTTGAATCTCTAAAATATTTAGTCCGACTTTGGTAGTTTCAGGAAATTTGATTTTTATTTTATCGCCACCGAAGGGATATAATTCTCTGCTTACAATTTTGTATTTAATTGCTCTGTTAAATAATAGCCTTACAAATACCAAAATGTTCATTATTGAGGTTTCAGACAGGGAGTACTTAACTTTTAAAGTTAACATCAGTTTTTTAAGAAAACGTTCATCAATTTCTTGAAAAGACAATTGTTTCGAATTGTGATATTTTATAATAAAGCTCAACCACGCTTTATCAGTAGATAAACGATTTAGCTTTTCTGTACTTTCTAAATCGTCAAGATGTTCTTGTGCTAATTCAAAGAATGAAGCATTGATACCGGAGGAATATATTTCCTTCTTAATTTGATTGGCAGAAGCATCTTTTTGTTCGGATTGAAGCGTAATAAGAGCATTGTTTAATTCAGAAAGTTTCAAGGATAACAAATTGTTCAAGGTTTTGAAATTTATGTGTGATTTCTTAACCCGAATATTCTTTTCATCCCAATCTTCCAATTCAATGTAGTGACCTATATATTGGTATGTTGAGCGACGATTTTTTGTAATACGTATGGCAAGAGGATACAAGCCTTCTTTATTAGGCTTTTTGCGAAGAACTATTTTAGCGTTTGATGACATAATTGACCTAGTTTTGCGTACGAAAGCCAAATCAGGTACAACATAGGTACAACATTCAATTTTGAATGTTTAGTTTACCAAGAAGTTTCCCTAAAGATACAAATTTATTAGTTTCTCTGGGTACAACATAGGTACAACAAATGTTGAAATCAATTGATATTAGATGATATCAAAGAAAATGACATATTATATAATCAATTGAAAATGAGTGGCTTTGGTGCTGTTTGGGCAAATGTACGCTAGACTTAGGATCTAGTGCCTTACGGTGTGAGAGTTCGAGTCTCTCCGCCTGTACAACGAAAAGACTTCTTGGAAACAAGAGGTCTTTTTTTATGCAGAAAATTTTTAAAAACCAAAATCAAGGAGAGACGAGAAGTTTATCCTGAGCCTGTCGAAAGGCCTGTAAAACGAGAAAAGCCGACTTTAACGAGTCGGCTTTTTCTGTTTTTAGATCAATAATAATTCGTTTTAAGGAAGCCATTACTAGTTTTCAGTCTCTTTTTCCAGATTTTCCTGCGTTGTAAATGCACCAGCATCAATTTCATTCTCGGCATCCAGCAGTTCTTGATTGTACCGCTTTTTTGTCAAGGGTTTCTTTAAAATTTTCGACCTATAATGAACTTACACCAAAAAAAATCTATAATAATGTAGCTTTTATTTCAACTAAATCTACTTGGTATTTATTTACCTCTAAGCACTCTAGCTTATCGTCTGCGAAAATCACATAGTTTACACCATTCTTGTGCACTGAACTTTCAAAAATGATTCCATGAGCTCCAGTGATGTATTTAATAAATTCACATATAAATTGAGTAGGAATGTATTCTATTTGTGAATCGTAGCGCCGCACAGGCTTTGACAGATCTAAACTGATTTTCTTTTTAAGAAATCTCGACTTCGCATATTCAATTTTATCTTGCTCTAAAAAGGGGCTGCCATAGCTCGTAAAATCGACTAATTTTATAGTTTCATTTTTCTTTAGCGAAAATTTTCCGATACTGAGTTCATCTAAATATGTAACTCTAGTTTCATATAGAGTTGTCGTCCATTCCTTACATAAATATAGAAAAGAAATTCCTTCAGGATTAGCCCTACCGTTTGTAGAATATTTGGCAGGCGGACTACCCATTTCATTTATGGAATATACACTAGCTCCTTCTTTGTGATGAATTCTTGCCCTGTACAAAATTGTTTTATCAGATAATCCTGTTTGAGCTTCAAAGAACCTATCCCAACCATAATCAAAAGAAATTGTATCTAAATTTATTAAAAAACGTCTCTCCCATTTTAATTCATGTTTTAAAACTTCCCAATAAGATACGCAATCTTCAATTTCTTGTAAATAAGTTACTGTGGTATCTGGGTTTTTCAAATCATTAGGCATTAATGAATAAGCATCTAGTAAAATACTATGAGCTATATTTTGTGAGGAAAAAAGATTCCAGTCATTTTGTAGTATTTGAGACAAAGTAAATTCTGAACTTTTATCTTCCTCGAAAATATCTATCAACTCAACAAAAAAGTCTAATAATTCAGCTATGTCGATTTGATGGGATTTAGGATGCCCACAATACATGCATTCAGATATTATGGAAGAGTTTGCTTCAATAAATCTTTTTAGCTCTAAATCATTAAAACATTCACTGCAAACCATTTTTAAACTCTAGCAGAATCATTTATAATTTCTAGGTGGTGCTTAATTGCAATTTTCTTTACCATTCCCAATCCAGGATATTTGGCTTCATTATAATAATCTCTAAGTTCATTAGAAGCTACTGTATGAATTTCCTTTTCATTTAGAAAATCAACAGCTTTTTTGGCAGCTTCTGCAAATTTCCCCTGTATGTTCGCACGGTCAAAGTTACTCTCAGAAGTGAAGTGCCTAATCCATATTTCATCTTTTGTCTTCAGATATGTTAAGTGAATAGCTACAGCGTATGGAGCACTGCCACCTTCAATCCATTCACTGATTAGAGGCGTGTAATCCGAAAAACCAGCATATCCATCTTGAAGGTAATAAAAATGTTCTTCCGTAAATTTTTCTTCTGGCAAATCCAAATAATCACTATTTCTCTTTTCTGGTTTGAAATTGTCGTCTAGTCTTATTATTTTTTTATCGATACCATCAACAAACCTTTTTAGGCTTCTATTATCTTCTGAAAGAACAGCAGTAACATAGTCAGATAAAACAATCTCTTTAAAATATTCGTTATTGGTATCAGTTTGATCAGTGCAAATAATCATTGTATTTTCAAGTGCCAATTGATTCAATAGGACATTTACGGCATCATAATTATTTCTAACTATCAATACTGGTATCCACCTTTCTCTATTAGCTAATTCAGTAACAAGTCCATTGAGAATATCATCCACATTTTTAATTTCGCCTACTTGTGGATTTAAAACCATTCCAAATTTCACTTTACCGGCTATAAGCTTCGGTAAAGCTAGTTTCATGCTGTTAAACGATTTTTTTACAGGTTCGATTATTGGGATGATGTTATTTTTATCCCCTCTAATATCGGAGTATTCTCTTAGAGCTATTAATTCAAACTGTCTTCCTCTCAAATATGGATAATACATGTAATTATATTGAAATTGGTTGCTTTAAAGCACTGATTAGCTCGTTACGCTTTTTTAAACTGAGATTCAATGCTAAACCCAGCTGTCTGAGTTCGCTAGGATAATCGCTTAAAATTTCGGAATTTGTTTTTCTTTTTTTCAGCTCATTAATAAAAAGTGTATTTAAAATCTCATTTGGTATTTTTGATATTAGCTTTTCACATATTTCAAACATGTTAAAACTATTCATAGGAGGCAAATATCCATAATAAGAGTTTACTATGTTTTTATATTCATTTGTCCTTACTACTCGCATTAAAGTATAAGGACATATCAATTCATTAATTTCAGCTGACCTTACCTGAACCATTTTGAAAGACTTTGTTTTTTTTACGAGCGCTATTATGCCAGCGCTATTATCTTCAGCCTTATACTTATCAACAAGGTTTTCGTGTGTAACAATATACGTCTGTTTAAAAAGCTTTCTATAATCACTTAATTGTCCAATCAAACGTTTAGTCGAATCTAACTCAGTTTTTATTTCAAAAACTTTACTTGTACCATTAAATAGAACCATATCTGCTATGGAATTACCTACCCTAAATTCATTAATTATGTTAGTGTCATCTAAAGCATATTTTTTTAGAATTAATTTTTCTATTAGGGTGTTTTTATAAATATACTCATTTTGATAATTTTGAAGTAAATGTCTGTATACATGTTTTATGTACCCCCTATAATCAGAAAATGAAGAGCCTATATTTTTTTTATCGTAAGCATTAATTCTATTATTCATAAAATCGTAATCTCCATTTTTCAGTAATTTTGAAAAATTAGTACTAGAAAAAATTAATGAATAACTTCGTAACTTCTGAATGTCTTTTTTCATTAAACTTTATTTTTAATATATCACAAAGATATCTAAAGCAATTTACTTGATAGGTTCTTTCCAAAATTCTACTGCGGACTCAAATATTACGGATTTTAGAGTTAATTATTATTTAGGATTGGTTTTTCATTTTATAATTTACTCAGTCTAAACTTTACTAATGTAATTTTTTTAACTATCAATCATATTGAACTAACACCATATATTCATCACTAAAATTAGCAAATTACCCCATATACCCCCCCATTCAACCAAAACCCTGCCTATCTTTACCGAAAATAATTTTATGCCCAAAACCTTTTCCGATTTAGGAATCAATACTGCACTACAACAAAGTTTAGCGGAATTAAACATTGCCGTTCCCACAGAAATTCAGCAAAAAACAATACCACTTATCTTAAACGAAACCAAGGATGTAGTAGCCCTGGCAAAAACGGGAAGTGGGAAGACGGCTGCGTTTGGGTTGCCCTTATTGCAAAAAATAGATGCCCAAAACACAACGATACAAGCGGTAATTTTGGCGCCTACACGCGAACTGGGACAGCAAATTCATGCCAATTTGATCAGTTTTTCGGCCCACAGTCCAGAAATCAGTATCGCATCTATTTGCGGTGGGATTCCCATAAAGCCTCAGATAGAACGTTTAAAAGGTGCCACGCATATAGTTGTGGCCACGCCCGGAAGATTGGTCGATTTAATAAACCGCAAAGCCATCGACCTTAAAAACGTTTCTTATCTGGTACTGGACGAGGCAGACGAAATGGTAACCGCCCTAAAAACCGATCTGGAAAGCATTCTTGCGGAAATTCCAAAAAGCAGAAGAACGTTGCTTTTTACGGCCACCATGCCGGGAACCATTAAGCAACTGGTGCAAAACTACATGAGCAAGCATGTGCTGCATATAGAAGCTGAAATGGAAACAGTAGGCCATCAGGGCATTGATCATCAATTTATGGTGGTCGAACCCATTGAAAAACTGGAGGTTTTGCTTCACTTTTTAAGTGCTAAAGAAGGGGAGCGGGGCATTATTTTCTGTAAGACAAAAGCCGCGGTTAACAAACTGGCCAAAAATCTAGCGATCAATAAATTTTCTTCTGGAGCGCTGCACGGTAGTCTTTCGCAGCCTATCCGTGATCGCATTATGGGTCAGTTTCGCGAAGGACATATTGATATCTTGGTTGCTACAGATCTTGCTGCACGCGGCCTGGACGTTAAAGAAATCAGTTATGTGATCAATTACCATTTGCCAGATACGTATGAAACCTACGTGCACCGAAGCGGCCGTACGGCAAGGGCAGGGGCAAAGGGACTCGCGATTACCATCCTTCAGCAAGAAGAGGTTTTTGAAATCCCAGAATTTGAAGAAGAACTGGGCATCGTTTTCAACGAAATGAAAAAGCCAGACGCCCAGAGCACCGAAGAAAACAATACGCTTTTATGGGCCAAAAAAATCTTTAAAACAAAACCCAACAGAACTATTTCGGCGGAATTTAAAGAGAAAATCAGCACGGTTTTTCATCATTTGACAAAAGAAGAACTCATAGATAAAATACTCGCGCATCAGTTGGCAAAAACCACAAGTATCGAACCAAAAGCTGAAGCGCCAACTAAGAAAAAGAAAAAATAGATTTTTTACATTTTCTTCTTCGGAATTTAAATTTTTCTTACTGACGGAATTTTCTTAAGCCTAGTCTTTTTTGGTTCGTTTTTTTGGCAATGAAAAAAATGAACAACTATTGATTGAAAAAAAATGAGAGTTTATTTACTACAGCTTTTATAGAATACAATATACATCAAAGAATAAATGGCAAACGAAATAAAAAACCAACAGGAAATTTTAGCAAAGCTGGAGATAGCGGTATTAAACCCGATGCAGGAAGAAGCGATTGCTGTGATTAAAAAAACAGCAAATACCATCCTGTTATCGCCTACAGGAACGGGGAAAACGCTGGCGTTTCTATTGCCTATTCTAAAGAATCTGGATGCCGAGAATCCAGAAGTGCAAGCGCTGATTGTGGTCCCCACACGAGAACTTGCCATTCAGATTGAGCAGGTGGTGCGCGATATGGGGTCGGGCTTTAAAGTAAATGCCGTTTATGGCGGTAGGGCCAAGAGCAAGGATAAGATAGAATTGAAACATACTCCCGCTATTTTAATCGGTACGCCGGGGCGTATTTTGGATCACTTTGAAGATGATCGGTTTTCAAAAAAGAGTATTAAAAATTTGGTGCTTGATGAATTTGACAAGTCGCTTGAGATAGGTTTTGAAAGCGAAATGAGCGATATTCTAAATGCATTGCCCGCTTTGAACAAACGCATATTGACATCGGCTACTCAAGGCGTTAAAATCCCGAAGTTTGTAAAATTGGTCAAACCGACGATTATTGACTATTTATCGGACAAAAAAGACCCAAAATTGGCCATTAAAACGGTGGTTTCACCCGGTAAGGATAAATTGAAAACGCTACTACAACTTCTGCGGTTTCTGGGCGACCAACCGGGAATCATCTTTTGCAATTTTAGGGACAGTATTGAAAGCGTAAGCGGTTTTCTGACCGAAAACAAGATAAGCCATACCTGTTTTTCCGGCGGCATGGAACAGAAAGACAGGGAGCGGACGCTTATAAAATTCAGAAATGGAAGCAGCCAGGTTTTGGTGGCCACAGATCTCGCGGCCAGAGGGATAGATATTCCTGAGTTGAAATTTATCATCCATTATGAGCTGCCCCATTCCGCCATAGAATTCACCCACAGAAACGGTAGGACAGCCCGGGTCAATGAAAAAGGAACGGCCTACATCCTGCAATGGAAAAACCAGCTTTTACCAGAATTTATTAAAAAAACAGAACCCATAACAATTCCACAAGCAACGACGCAAGAAGGAGAATCTTGGGTAACACTTTTTATTTCCGGTGGAAGAAAGGACAAAATTTCCAAAGGTGATATTGCCGGACTTTTCATAAAAGAGGGGAATATTTCAAGTGAACAATTGGGCAACATTGAGTTAAAACAGGACTGCGCTTTTGTGGCCGTGCCGCTGGCGCTTGCAGATCAATTGGTAAATACATTGAACAATAGCAGGCTGAAGAAGAAAAAGGTACGTATCTATGTTATGTAAACCATCGTTTGGTGGTATCTTGGGCGTAACGTGCTACTTCAAATTAGAATTGAAAAGACCTAATTTAAAGAGATACTCGTAAAATTAAGGACGTTGGCAATAGAATTTCTGAATTAGGTAAAAAGCCTTTGGGAATTACCATAAAAGGCAGGGTATTTGCCCACAATGTTTGCTTAAAATTAAATTTTTGCCTAGGTTGTAATAAACCGAAAACCAGTCTATTGTTGATAGCCCAATAAAAATAAAAGCTCTATTTATGACAAAAAGAATTTTGATTTCGACAGATTTTTCTGAAAATTCAGTAAACGCCATCCGTTATGTGCTGGCATTATATGGTGGTATGGCCTGTGATTTTCATGTTTTACATGCGTATTATCTAGCGGGGGATTCTAAAGAAAACCTTTTGATCCCCGAGCCAAGTAAGGCAGCTCACGAGGCCGTGCGTGTATCTTCTGAAAAGGATATTGAGAAGCTCAAGGAAACGATAATGGACTTTAGTGAGAAATCTGATCACAAATTTCATTTTTCAAGCGAAAGGGGGCCTTTGTTGGATGTTATAAGAGAAAAAGTGAAGAAAGAAGATATTGATCTTATCGTAATGGGCACACGTGGTCAAAATGATATGGAAAACCTCACTTTTGGCAGTGTGGCGATAAGCGTTATGGAAAATGTGCGCGTGTGCCCCGTGCTTGCGATCCCCAGAAACACACCATTCAAAAAGCCCAACGAAATTGTATTGCCCACCGGTTTTAAAACCAATTATAAAATTGATGAGCTTAAATTCCTAGCAGAAATATCACGTCTCACAGAAGCACCCATACGCATTCTTTACATCAAGAAAGAGGAAGCGTTAAGTAAAGCTCAGGTGGAAAAGAAAAAGTATTTGGAAGATGCTTTTTCAGAGGTTGCTTTCAGTCATCATACCCTTTATGATGTGGCTGTAAAAACGGGGGTGCGTTGCTTTGTACAGAGCAGGGAGAGCGGTATGATCGCTTTTGTCAATAAAAAGCACTTCTTTTTTGGAGGCGCTTTTTCAGACCCTATGGTCAAGCAACTGGGCAGGTTTGCAAATGTGCCTTTGCTGGCCTTGCACAATATGAAAAAGAAAAATTGATTCTTTTTGTCACTGCCCTTAAACCTATAAGTTTTTTTTGGCGTTTGATGAGCGGACTTCCTTTTGATTTCTCGTGTAAAGAGTTTCAGTAAAATTTGAAAAAAAGCGGCCATTTGACCGCTTTTTTTAGTGTTTCGACCACATTTAATATTGATGTTGCCGCCTTCTGGAAACTGGCGTTCTATTGCGCTAGTATTCTGTATGGATCATAAACAATGTGAGTTTGTCCACAGTGGCAGGATAAACTACGGTCTTGATAGAGTGGCTTTCCCCGCAAGGGCTTCAGTATCTTTGGTGCTTCGTTTTGCACCGACGAAGCAATCTGCCGTTTCATTTCACAATAACAAAAAAGCAACCCATAAACGAGCCGCTTAAACTATTAAAACGTACTTTCGCGCCCGCAAAAACACACAAGTTTATGAAACGCATTACCCAATACAAGAAACTCTTTGGAGTTGAAAAGGAAATTGATCTCAAAGAACTTAAAAAAAGTTACCGAAATTTGGTAAAAAAATGGCACCCAGACAAGTTTCAAGATGGTGATGAGAAACAGGAAGAAGCTGAGATTAATAGCCGAAAAATCATCGATGGTTACCATTTTCTGGTAAGTATTGCCCCAGAAACAAAGGCTGCGAACATGGAAGAATATACAGAAACCATCACAAATTCTGGTATTGTAGATTTTCAGCATAAGGGAATGTTACTGGAAATTAACTATCTGGATGGGAATACCTATGAATATTTTGGGGTCACAAAAAAAATATACATAAAAATGGTAAATAGCGATAATCTGAACCGTTTTGCAAAACGTAGTATATATCCCAAATACCTGTACCGAAAGTCAAAACGCACCATGGAACACGCATAATGAAGATGGGTGATTCGTTTTTGTTGATTGATCATCGCTTCTTGCTGGATGCAAGGCAAAACCTAAATTATTAAGCAATAGGGGCATTGTGAACCATTCTCAATGTCCCTGTTGTTATATTCCCACCGAATTGTTTTCTTCTCCAACCTGCTGATCCTGCATTAATTTTTTCTGAATTAAATAGGAAGTTTTGTCGTGTAATAGCTTATTAGGATGCTTCGTTTTAAATCCCACCAGTAGGTTTTTTATTCCCCACATCCTTTGGGTCGAAATTCAAAAATTATTTCCGAATCTTACCTCGCGGGCTTGCCCCGTTGTTGGTGATTTTATCTAAAGGTTTACCTTAAGTCAATTTTAAGTAAAAATACTTCTGAGTTCATTATATTTCTTTGCATTGGAAATACTTAAAAAACCTTCCAAAAGCGATTGAAAATTGATAAAAAACACACATAAAAGGCATTATTTATATGAAAAATAGAACTTTAGGAAATAACGGATTTGAAGTAAGCGAAGTAGGCTTGGGCTGCTGGCAAATAGGAGCCGACTGGGGCAGCGAGATCGCAAAAAATGAGGCTGAGCAAATTTTAGATAAAGCGGCAGCAAGCGGCATTACCTTCTATGACACCGCAGATGTTTATGGAGATGGCCGTAGCGAAAAACTGGTAGGCGAATTTTTAAAAAAGCAAGAAAAAACAGTGAAGGTCGCGACAAAATTTGGTCGTGACGGTGCTATTTTCCCTGATAATTATACCGAAAGAGGATTGCGCGATTGCGTAGAAGCCTCAAGGAAACGACTAGGTGTTGAAAAGATTGATTTACTCCAACTACATTGCATCCCTATCGAAGAATTAAAGAAAGGTGACATTTTTGACTTGTTGCGCACCTTGCAAAAAGAAGGAAAAATTGCCCATTTTGGGGCCAGTGTAGAAAGTGTGGAAGAAGGTCTTATTTGCCTGGAGCAGGACGGCCTGCAATCCTTACAGGTAATCTTCAATATTTTCAGGCAGAAATTAGTAAAAGAATTGCTTCCCCAAGCCCAGGCGAAAGGGGTAGGTATTATCGTGCGCCTGCCGTTGGCAAGTGGTTTGCTTACCGGAAAATTTACTAAAGACACCTCGTTTGAAGAAAACGATCACCGTAATTTCAATCAAAATGGAGAGGTTTTCAACGTGGGTGAGACCTTTGCCGGACTGCCTTTTGAAAAAGGGGTAGAATTGACTGATGAATTAAAAAAAATGTGTCCTGAAAATATGACCTTGACAGAAATGTCCCTGCGCTGGATTCTGGATCACAAAGCGGTAAGTACCATTATTCCCGGTGCCAGTTCATCAAAGCATATAGCGGCAAACGCAACAGTGAGTGAACTTCCATCGCTTTCTAATGAGCTCATGAAAACACTGGAAGAATTTTATACTACTAAAGTATATAGCCACATTAGAGGGAACTATTAATAGGAGAAATCAAAATAAGTAAAAAAGGCGTCTTTAGACGCCTTTTTGTATTTAAAGCTTCCAAGGTTTTTATCCCCCCAATAAATACGCTGTATCAAAATAAAAAACTTCTTAAATATAACCTCTTGGGCTTATTCTCTAGGTAATTAAATATGGGTTTAATCATTCCTCTATTCGAAGAATAGAATATCTACTTCTTCAAAAAAATGAATTTATAACAATTACTTTTATAAAAATTTAGAAAAAGTTTAGTCGTATTGAAAATTAATTTTATTTTTATGATCTGTTGACAATCCCCATATTGCATTATCAACCTTACTTTTTAAAATCGATTTTATGGCTTCATACAAGATGGGTATTGATATTGGCGCAACCAAAACGCATATAGGAATCGTCAAGGATGCTCAGGTTATACAGGAAATAAAATATCCCACCAGGGCTTTGGCGCCGCAAGAGGCTATTATTGAAGACCTAATTGCCCAGATGAATATTTTTGCCGAATTCGGTTTTGAGAGCGTGGGAATAGGCGTGCCCGGTCTTGTGGATGATGAAACGGGAATTGTGTATGACCTTACCAATATCCCTTCGTGGCAGGAAGTACCGCTTAAAAAACGATTGGAAGAGCACTTTAAAATCCCGGTACGGGTCACCAATGATGCTAATATGTTTGCCTTGGGCGAAAAAACCTATGGAGCCGGTAAAAACTATAAGAACTTAGTGGGAATTACCCTGGGCAGCGGTTTTGGCGCAGGCCTCATTGTAGATCATAAAATGTACTCCGGAATCCTCTCCAGCGCAGGCGAAATGGCCGATATCCCTTATCTCGATAAAACCATTGAGGATTACTGCAGCGGTAAATTTTTTAAACAGCAGCACGGTCTGGAAGGTATAAAAGTAAGTCGATTGGCCGTCGCAGGAGATGAAAAAGCCAAGCAGATTTTTCATGAATTTGGTATGCACGTGGGGGCCTCCATTCGTATTATTATGAATATCTTGTCACCAGAAGCTATTTTTCTGGGAGGTTCTGTCACTACATCCTATTCTTTTTTTGAACAGGGGATCCTTGAGAAACTAAACGATTATCCTTTTGAACGGGTGAGGAAGAAAGTGCACATTGCACCTTCAAAAATACCTAATATTTCTATTCTGGGAGCAGCCGCCCTCGTGGATGCAGCATACTAATTGTTATAAAACAACCTATAATTTAAAACGAATATGGCACAAGTAACTACCACCAAAAACACAGCCCCACAGTCCAATGGCAGTACAAAGCGATCTATCGTGATCATCGGGGCGCTTTTCTTTATTTTTGGTTTTGTAACCTGGCTCAATTCGGTATTGATCCCGTATTTGAAAATGGCCAACGAACTTAATAATTTTGAGTCTTATCTGGTCGCTTTTGCTTCCTATATTTCGTATTTCGTGATGGCAATCCCCTCGGCCTGGGTGTTGCAAAAAACCGGATTTAAAAAGGGGATGACCCTGGGACTGGTCGTTATGGCAGCGGGCGCGCTCATCTTTATACCGGCTGCGCTCTCGCGTACGTATGGCCTGTTTTTATTCGGTCTTTTTGTGCAGGGTACAGGGCTGGCTTTATTACAATCTGCTGCAAATCCATACATCACCATTCTTGGCCCTATAGAAAGCGCAGCCAAACGTATTAGCATCATGGGAATCTGTAACAAACTGGCCGGTGCGCTGGCTCCCATTATTTTTGGTGCCATTTTACTGAAAAATATGGATGCGCTGGAAGCTAAGCTGTTAACTTTAGGTGCAGCGGAAAAAGCAGCCGAACTTGATGAACTTTCTGCCCGGGTGATTCCGCCTTATGTAATTATGGCAATCGTTCTTGTCGCACTGGGTGTGCTTATCTATTTTTCTGCCTTGCCGGAAATTGAAACCGACAGTGAAGATGAAGCGGTGGCCGCGGCCAATAAGGACAAGAAAAGTATTTTTCAGTTCCCCAATTTGCTTATGGGTACGCTGGCTATGTTTGTCTATGTAGGGGTTGAGGTGATTGCTGGAGATACGGTGATCAGTTATGCCAGAAATGGTCAAAATATACCCACAGATGTGGCCAAATTTTTTACCACCTATACGCTTATCGCCATGATTGTGGGGTATCTGGTAGGTACGGTCACAATACCAAAATACCTGAGCCAGGAAAAGGCGATGAAGATTTCGGGGATTTTGGGCATCGTATTGGGACTTTGCGCTATTTTTTCAGACGGATATATTTCGGTGTTGTGCATTTCACTATTAGGGCTGGCAAATGCACTCGTGTTTCCGGCTATCTGGCCGCTATCATTGGCTGGGCTGGGGCGCTTTACAAAAATAGGATCTTCCTTTTTGATCATGGCTCTTGCCGGGGGGGCGATCATCCCACCGCTTTATGGTTATCTGGCAGATGCCTGGAACCCACAAAGCGCGTATTGGATTATTATTCCCTGTTATTTTTACATCTGGTTTTTTGCCGCAAAAGGGCGTAAAATTTAATAAGAATCAGCTATCTCGTGGCACGTGTATTTTTCGACAGACAGGCCCACGAGCTATAGTTCTGAAAGAATCTTTGAATTTTGATCTAGCGGGTCGGGAATAAAATCCACTGGTGAGATTTAACAACAATCTTCAAAAAATCGGTTCAAAAAGTATTGAAAATTGGATAAAAACGATCATTTTTATTGGAGTAGGCTGTCCTTAACTTCATTAATATAACTGCGTCCTATGGTATATTTATAACCCGCGATCTCCACACAATTCCCTTCAATGGCCTCCACTTTATTGACCGATATTGTAAATGAGCGGTGAATACGTAAAAAGCGTTCAGCAGGAAGATTATTGGTAAAGCTACTAAGGGTTTGGTGCACAATATATTTGCTCGTGGTAGTCACGATCTTGATATAATCCTTAAGGCTTTCTACCACTAGGATGTCCTTTAGATAGATTTTCTTCATTCTCTTCTTATCTATTTTCACAAAAAGATAATCTGTTTCTTGTGTGGTTGCTATAGGGATCGGCTCCGCTTTATTTTTAAGGGCCTTGTTGACTGCTTTTAAAAAACGAGGAAAAGGAACTGGTTTTACCAGGTAATCCAAAACCTCTAGTTCATAACTCTGTACCGCATATTCTTCATGCGCAGTGGTAATAATGACCATGGGTTTATACTGCAGGCTGTTTAAAAAACTAAAACCATCTATTATGGGCATATTAATGTCCAGAAAAAGAAGCCCAACTTCGTTGATCTGTAAAAACTGCAAACTGTCTATGGCATTGTTAAAAGTTCCTAGCAATTCAAGATCTTTTACCTGTCCCACAAAGTTTTTGATGACATTGACGGCCAAGGGCTCATCATCTATGATAATACATTTTAAACGCATTGTAATTTCAGTTTTAGATCAACTATAAATTCGTTTTTCAGATTATGGATCTCTAGTTGATATTCATCTTTGGCGTAGCCCAGTTCCAGTCTTTTTTTGACATTTTCTATGCCTATACCCCCCGCGTTTTCCAGTTTTTGAACGTAGGATTCGCTCGTAGCGGTATTGCGTATTTTAAAGAAGAGAAAATCATCCTGAATGATAAAATCGATTTTGATGCAGACTTCGCCTATATTTTTATTGGCGCCGTGCTTAAAGGCATTTTCCACAAAGGGAATTAAAAGCATGGGCGCTATTTTTTTATCTTCTATATCGCCCGAAATGCTCAGGTCAATATTTAAGAGCGCGCCGTAGCGTATGCGCTCCAGATCCAGGTAATTCTGTATACAGAGAATTTCTTTTTTAAGGCATTGTTTATTAGGCTTGGTTTCATACACCAGATAGCGCATGAGTTCAGAAAGCTTAAGCACTACGTCAGGTGTTTTGGTCGAGTTTTCAAGGCTTAGCGAGTAAATGTTATTCAGTGTATTGAAGAAAAAATGTGGCGAGATCTGCGAGCGTAAAAAGCGAAGTTCGGTCTCCATCTGTACCTTTTCTAAGCGGGCTGCACGGCTGCTTTCCCGTAGAAAATCTGCCGTTATTTTTATGGCGGTAACAAAAGAGAGCACGTAAAACTCACCCAGCATCATCA